>CAJJQT010000041.1 GCA_905193995.1 uncultured Porphyromonadaceae bacterium
TGCGGCGGGACCGGCCGAGATGGGCTTGACGATCTTCTCGATGTGGTCGATCGGGTAGCTTACGCGGGTGTTCTCGGTGACGCTCTTGTCGGCGAAGTCGATCTTGCCGTCCTTGTCGACGGTCACGTTCTCGAGCAGTGCGTCGCGGGTGATGGCGTTGTAGATGTCGGGTTCAGACTCCTTGTCGAGGTTGATGACCTTGGCGTAGCAGCCGCCTTCGAAGTTGAATACGCCCTTGTCGTCCCATCCGTGTTCGTCGTCGCCGATGAGCAGACGCTTCGGGTCGGTCGAGAGGGTGGTCTTGCCGGTGCCGGAGAGGCCGAAGAAGATGGCGGTGTTCTGGCCGTTCATGTCGGTGTTGGCCGAGCAGTGCATCGATGCGATGCCCTTCAGGGGCAGGTAGTAGTTCATCATGGAGAACATGCCTTTCTTCATTTCGCCGCCGTACCAGGTGTTGATGATGACCTGTTCGCGCGAGGTGATGTTGAAGACGACGGCAGTCTCGCTGTTGAGGCCGAGTTCCTTGTAGTTGGTGAGTTTGGCCTTCGAGGCGTTGTAGACGATGAAGTCGGGCTTGAAGTCGGCGAGTTCCTCAGCGGTGGGGCGGATGAACATGTTGGTCACGAAGTGTGCCTGCCATGCGACTTCCATGATGAAGCGGACGGCCATGCGGGTGTCCTTGTTGGCGCCGCAGAAACCGTCGACAACGAAGAGCTTCTTGCCCGAGAGTTCGTTGAGGGCGAGGTCCTTGCAGGCTGTCCATGCTTTCTCGGTAGCGGGCTTGTTGTCGTTCTTGTACTCTTCGGTAGTCCACCATACGGTGTCTTTCGACTTCTCGTCGAGCACGATGAATTTATCTTTGGGCGAGCGGCCGGTATATACGCCGGTCATCACGTCGACGGCGCCGAGTTCGGTCAAAACACCTTTCTCGTAACCTTCCAGGGTGGGGAGGGTCTCGAGTTTGAACAGCTCGTCATACGAAGGGTTGTACAGGACTTCTTTGATGTCCTTGATGCCGTAGCTTTCGAGATCGGCCTTGACGCCGGCTACGCGGCTCTGCTTGATTTCTTCTAACTTGCTCATTTTGCTTTTAGAATATTATTGGTTAATTTTTTGTCAGTTACGCATTGGGGCGGCTGGTGCGCCGCACAGGATAAACAATCTGAAACGTCACCTTGTTAATCGGATGCAAAGTTATAACGTTTTTTGTGATTTTGAAAGCGATTAAAGAAAAAATTCCTTAATGAGGCCAACTTTTTTCATGTCTATGTGGCGGGGAGTGTATATGCAAAAAAAAGAATGAGAAACGTAATCCGAAGATTAGCGATTTCTCATTCTCCTCTCTCCTCTGGCGGTGCGGACGGGACTCGAACCCGCGACCCCTAGCGTGACAGGCTAGTATTCTAACCAGCTGAACTACCGCACCATTTAGTTTTTGGCTCTCTTGCCTTGAGGTGAGTCGCACGGGCTTGTCGCCCGATTGCGAGTGCAAATTTACGACCACTTTTTTATTCGTGCAAATATTTTGGCGCTTTTTTTTGAATTTTCCGCAAAATAGGTGAAAACGGAAAGATTTTTCGCTGTTATTTCATCAGCGGAAGCTCGATCCGGAAGGTCGTGCCGCGTCCGGGTACGGAATTCTTGACGAAAATTGCTCCCCGGTGATACTGCTCGATGATGCGGCGGGCGAGAGTCAGGCCCAGGCCCCAGCCGCGGCTCTTGGTGGTGAATCCGGGCTGGAAGACAGTCTTGAAGTTTTTGCGGGCGATACCCTTGCCGGTGTCGGCGACCTCGATGAAGGCCATGGAGCCGTCGCGTCCGGTGCTGACATCGATGGAGCCCTGGCCGTCCATGGCGTCGACGGCGTTCTTGATGAGGTTTTCCATGACCCATTCGAACAGCGGAGCGCATGCCATGGCGCGGAGGTCATCGGCCGGATCGAGATGTGTGATGAGGCGGATCCGGCTGGAGATGCGTGTCGACATGTAGGCTGCGGCGGCCCCGACGGTATCGTTGATGCCGGTGGGCTTCATCTGTGGCGTGGATCCGATTTTGGAGAATCGCGAGGCTATGGTACTGAGTCGGTTGACGTCCTTGTTCATCTCGGCCACGGTGTCGCGGTCGACTCCCATCTCGGGCAGGAGTTCCATCCAGGCCATCAGCGACGATATGGGTGTGCCGAGCTGGTGGGCGGTCTCTTTCGACAGGCCGACCCATACGCGGTTCTGCTCGGCGCGCTTGGTCGAGAGCATGGCGAAGTAGACTACGGCCACGAATGCGAGCATCACCGCTATTACTATATAAGGATAGAAGCTGAGGCGCTTGAGCAGGGTTGAGTCTTCGTAGTACAGGTGCTGGCTGATGCCCGGGCCGGCTTCGATGTCGATGACGTTGGTCGTGCGCGACAGGGCGGCGAGTTTATGCCTGAGGAATTCCTCGTTGGCGGGGGTGAGCGGCCACGGGTTGAGCGAGTCGACGGGCTGGGGCAGGTCGAAGTTGCGCTGCTGCAGGATGTTGCCCCGGTCGTCGGTGAGCAGCACCGGTATGGTGGTGTTGCTCTCGATGATGCGGAGCAGGAAGTCGATGTTGACGGCGCCTTCGGTGTCGGCGACCGAGCTGATGATCTCGCGGGTGGCGTCGGCCCAGATCTCCATGCGCACGCGCTCCTGCTGCGAGAGGTCGCGGACGAGTCCCGTCGAGACGAAAAGGAACATGGCTACGACGGCGGCGGCTGTCACCAGGAAGGCTGGTTTGCCGTAGCGGACGATGGCTGAGAGGGTCGACAGGCGTGCCATGGCGGGGTCAGTCGTCGGTACGCTCCTGCTCGACGACCGTGAGGCGGATCAGCTCGAGGCGGTTGGCGCTCTTGCGTATGATTTCGAATACGTAGTCGCCGAGGGCTATTTTGTCGCCCTGGGCGGGGAACGAGCCGGTCGATTCGAGGATATATCCGGCCAGGGTCTGGTAGTCGTCGCTCTCGGGCAGGTCGAGGCCGAACTGCTCGTTGATGGCCGTCACCTCGCAGCGGCCCGAGAATTCGTAGACACCCTCGTCGATGCGGGCGGCCACCAGGCGGCTCTTGTCGTGCTCGTCCTGGATGTCGCCGAAGATTTCCTCGACCAGGTCCTCGAGCGACACGAGGCCGGCGGTGCCTCCGAATTCGTCGACGACGACCGCGAGTGACCGCTTCTGCTGTAGCAGTCGGCGCATGAGCTTGTTGGCCAGCAGGTTCTCGGGGGCGTAGAGCACAGGCTTGATGTGTTCCTTCCAGTCGGCTCCGGGGTCGAAGAGCTCGCTGACGTGTATGTAGCCTATGATGGTGTCGATATCGTCGCGGTAGACTATGATTTTCGACCGGCCCGAAGATGTGAACAGGCGGCTGAGCTCCTCGCGGCCGGTGGTGTCGATGTTGACGGCGACGAGTTCGTTGCGCGGGGTCATGCAGTCGCGCACGTGGGTCGATGAGAAGTCGAGCGCGTTCTGGAATATCTTGACCTCGTTCTCGACCTCGCGGTGCTTTTCCTCGAGGTCGTCGATGTTGGATTCGAGGAAGTCGTTGAGCTCGCCTACCGAAATGACCCGCATCCGCGGATTGGACGTGCGGATTCCGACGAGTTTCATCAGGCCGCGCGACAGGGCTGTGGAAAGCCACGATACGGGGTACAGGATCAGATAGAAGATGAACACGGGCAGGGCGAAGATCTTCAGCGAGCTGTTGGGGTTGATCTGGAAGATGGTCTTGGGGATGAACTCGCCGGTGATGAGGATCACCAGGGTCGAGATGAGAGTCTGCAGCAGCAGGATCAGGGCCGACGAGTCGGTGAATGTGGCGAGCCAGGGCTCGATGAGCTTGGCGGCGCCCATGCCGTAGATGACGAGCATGACGTTGTTGCCCACCAGAATGGATGAGATGAAGAACTCGCCGTTGCTGTAGAAGCGGTTGATGATGCGGGAGATGAGGCCGCCGCGGGCCACGTCGAGTTCGGCGCGGACGCGGTCGGAGGTGACGAAAGCTATCTCGACGCCCGAGAAGAGGGCGGAGAAGGCCAGCGAGACGACTGTGATGATTATCCACGAAGTATCCATCGGGGCAAGGTATATTTTACAGGTCGGTTTTCTTGGGCAGAGTTTTTACGGGCTGCGGGACAGGACCGGGAACCGCGTCGCCGCGGTCGATGCTGCGCTGCGACGCGCGCACGGGGGCGGGGCGGCGGCGCATGGTGGGCTGGAGGTCGATGCTGTCGGCGGCGGCCGAGTCGGCGGCCTGGACGCCCGCGGGGGCGCCAGGGCGCTCCACGGGGATGATGCCCGTGGGGAGATTGACGGTATAGGAGGTCATGTTCTGGTCGGAACGGAAGCCGTAGCCTTCGATGATGCGGTCGGAGCGCACGATGTGGATGAACGAGTCGGAGCGTACTTCCTGGTGGTACTGGTCCCAGAAGAGCTGGGCGGTTATGAAGCTGTCGCGCAGAGTGTTGACCATGACCACGTGGCCGTCGAGACGCCATAGCCGCAGGCGGCTGAAGTAGACGGCCGAGTCGCAGACCATGCTCGCGGCCGGGCGCAGGCGGCTGTCGTACTGCTGCAGGTCGAGGCCGTCGGGGAAGCGCCAGTAGGGCTCCTGGGCCTCGTCGTATATCTCCCACACGGGTGCCACGATCTTGTACTTGGTGTAGCCGGAGTCGCTGATCAAGGTCGCCACGTCGAAGGTGGTCATGGTCGGCGATTTCTGCGGGTCGGCGATGCCGGGTACGAATGAGTGGCGCTCCTCGCGGCATGACCATGCGGTCGCGGCGATAGCCGCGGCGACGATCAGCACCGGGAGTGACCTGAGTCCGCGCATCATGGTGTGGGAGTGAGAGCTGCCGGCCGGCGCGGAGCCGTCAATAAATCTTGTTCTTGTTGAACCACGACTCGTTGAAGTTGACGCCGATGGTTATGTTGAAGTAGTTTTCCTTAACCAGTGCCTGGGGGGTGCCCTGGCGGTGGAGCCATTCGAAGCCGAGGTTGACGAGGGTCTTGAATCCGGGGACGGGCAGGCCCAGGCCGCAGGCGAGGCCGAACTCGCGTATGTTGTTGGATCCGATCTTTATGTAGTCGCGGTCGTAGAAGACGCCGGCGCGGTACTGGATGCGGCGGAAGTAGCCGCCGCGCAGTGCGGGCTGATACTGTGCGCCGACGGCGATCTTGTACCGGTCGGCCAGGGCGCCTTTTATGCCGTCGTATTTTTCCTTCGACCAGGGCTGGTAGGTGAAGTCGGCTTCGACCATAAGGCGCGAACGCCAGGTGTAGCTGATGCCGGCTCCGTACGAGGCGGCCATCGAGTAGTCGTCCTTAAGTTTCGATGAGCCGACTTCCTCGGGGTTCTTGTCGGCGGTGAGATCCTGACGGTAGGTGCGTGTGTGGCCGAGGAATTTCTTGGCCGGGGAGTAGGTCAGGCCCAGGGCGAGGACGTCGCGGCCGATGGGCTGCACGTACTGCACGCCTGCGTTGATGTGCCAGTCGCGGACCTCAAGCTCGCGGTGGAAGAGCGATGTCGAGCCTCCGTCGGTGGCTGCGTAGGTGTAGTTGTTGGTCGAGCCGAAGAGGTACGATACGTTGACGCCGACCGTCACCGGGGCGGCGATGCGGCCGCCGATGCCTACGTACAGTTCGTTGAGGCTGCCGTCGCCCGAGCGCGATGCGTAGCCGTTGTCGATGCCGTTGCCGAACGAATAGCCCACCGACGAGAACGGCAGCAGGCCCACCGACATGCCCAGGAATTTCGTGACGGGAAACTGCATGGTGATGTAGCCGAGGCCGCCGCCGAAGTCCTTGTCGGAGACGCGCTTGCCGTCGAATGTCTCGTTGTTCCACACGGCCGTCAGGTCGATGCCCATGTCGAACAGGAAGGTCAGCGAGTCGACGCGCGCGTACGAGGCCGGATTCATCACGTTGATCTGTCGGCCGCTGTGCATGGCGTATCCGACGCCGCCCATGGCGGTCTGAGCCGAGGTGGCGTGGTCGCTGATGAGGCCGTAGCCGTAGCGCGAGTAGGGTGAGAGGGTACCGTTCTGAGCGAAGGCCGCGGCAGCGACGGTCGCAGCGGCCAGTAGGGCAGTGATTCTAAATTTCATTGTAGTTCAATATGCTGTTCAGACCTATCAGCACCAAGTTTGGCTCGACGATGATGGGCGTGGTGATATACGGTATGATGAGATCGGCCGATCCGCCGGTGAGAATCACGACGGGGTCGGAGCCGGCGGGCAGACAGTGGCGGTAGTACTGCAGCTCGCCTACTACGCCGCGTATGGCTCCGGCGCGCAGGGCCGTCTCGGTGTCGTAGCCCCAGCGGGGGCAGTCGCCGTCGGTCTCGACCAGCGGCAGGGCGCGGGTGAAGTGCTGCAGGGCCTCGAGGCGCACGAAGATGCCCGGGGCTATGTTGCCGCCGATGAAGCGGCCGTCGGCCGTGACGATGTCGTAGGTGATGGCCGTCCCCATGTCGACGACCAGGGCCGTGCGGCCCGGGGCTATGGCAGCGGCTCCGGCGGCTGCGGCGATGCGGTCGGCCCCAAGGGTGGCCGGCGTGCGGTAGCCGAGCGTCACGGGCAGCGGTGTCGAGGCGCTCAGCACCGTCAGACGGCGGGCTATGCCGCCCAGGGCTTCGCGGACCTCGGCCTCGGAGCGCCGGCAGACGGAGCAGAAGATGGCGGCGTCGGCCTCGCCGGCGTGTGCAAGCATCGCGGGCAGCTCGTCGAGCCGTCCTCCGCGAAAGCTGCGTTCCGACACCAGCAGGCCGTCGGTCCACACGCCGATCTTAGTCGACGAGTTGCCCTCGTCTATGGTCAGTTTCGTTGACATTCAGACGGCAAAATTACAAAATCTGCATTTACCTGCCAAATCCAACCCGTTTTTAAAGAAATATTAACGCTGTTGCCGGCGGCGGGGGAGGTTGCGGCGAATCACGTCGTAGAGCAGGGGTATGAGCATGATGGGGGAGGTGAGGACCGCGGTGGCGGCGAGGTCGGCCGCGGGAATGGCAGTCACGGAGAACATCTCGCCCCCGAGATATACGATGGCGGCCTGACCCAGGAAGATGGCGGCGAGCACGCCGAAGAACACCTTCGAGTCGCGCCAGTCGTGGAAGGCCGAGTGGCCCGACATGAAGGCGCGGGCGTTGAAGAGGTTCCATACCTGCATGAAGACGAAGATGCAGAAGAAGACGGTCAGGTCATAGGCCGACAGCGGATGGGCCTCCGCGGCGAAGATGTCGGAGAACATCTCGCCGATGCGCCAGTCGAGCAGCGAGCCGCCGGTATGGATGCGCAGGAAGTGGAGGAATATCCACAGCAGGGTCGTGAACAGCAGGCCGATGCCGCAGATGCGCCAGCCCATGGCCCGGGTGATGATGAATGCACCGGTGCGCCGCGGGGGCCGGTTCATAACTTCGGGCGACGGCGGCAGCGATGCCAGCGCCAGGGCGGCGAAGGTGTCCATGATCAGGTTGACCCACAGCATCTGCGTCACCGTCAGCGGCGACTGGGTGCCGGTGAAGGCGCCGATGACGACGATCAGGCAGGCCACGATGTTGACCGTGAGCTGGAAGAGGATGAACCGCTGGATGTTGAGGTAGAGCGAGCGGCCCCACATGACGGCCTTGGCTATCGATGCGAAGCTGTTGTCCATGATGATGATGTCGCCGGCCTGCTTGGCCACGGATGTGCCGTCGCCCATGGCGAGTCCCACCTGGGCGGCGTTCAGGGCCGGGGCGTCGTTGGTGCCGTCGCCCGTGACGGCCACGACCTCGCCGCGGCGCTGCAGCATGCCTACGAGCCGCGACTTGTCGGCCGGGCGGGCGCGCGACATGATCTTGATGTCGCGGCAGCGGCGCAGGGCTTCGTCGTCGGACAGGGCGGTCCATTCGGGACCGCTGATGAGGCTTTCGTCGCCGTCGCCGTCGGCCCACAGGCCTACCTGGCGGCCGATCTCGCGGGCGGTGCCGGGAGTGTCGCCGGTGACGATCTTCACGTCGATGCCGGCGCGCAGACTCTCGCGGATGGCGTCGGGGACGTCGGGGCGCACAGGGTCGGCTATGCCGCAGATGCCGATGAACTGCAGCGGCAGTCCGTCGGCGAGGCGCCCGTCGGCGATGACCGGCCCGCTGACGCCCTCGAGGTCGCAGACGGCGAAGCCCAGCGTGCGGTAGGCGTGATTCTGGTAGTCGAGCAGCCGGGCATCTATGTCGGCGCGGCTGACGTCCGAGGCTACGGTCGGGCACATGGCCATGACGATCTCGGGCGCGCCCTTCACGTAGAGCATCCGGCGGCCTGTGACGGCAGATTCGGTCACCGTGGCCATGTATTTATTCTTGGTCGAGAAAGCGAGCTGGCTGATGACGGCGGCGGCCTCGCGCAGACGCAGGTAGTCGGCGCCGCGGCCGCGCAGCCACATCAGCAGGGCGCCCTCGGTCGGATTGCCCACGACGCTGACTTTCACCCGGGCCGGGTCGTTGCCGTAGTCGAGAAAGGCGGTGGAGTTGACGGCGATGCCCTCGTCGATGATGGCGTCGGCGCGGTCGCCGCGGAGGAAGAAGTCGGTGTGGGCCACGGTCATGCGGTTCTGCGTCAGTGTGCCCGTCTTGTCGGTGCAGATGACGGTGGCGGCGCCCATGGTCTCGCAGGCGTGCATCTTGCGCACCAGGTTGTTGGTGGCCAGCATGCGGCGCATGCTCAGAGCCAGGCTGAGCGACACACTCATGGGCAGCCCCTCGGGCACGGATACCACGATGAGCGTCACGGCGAGCATGACGGTGGTCAGCGCATATTCGACGGCCTGGACAGCCGATGCGGCGCCCCAGTCGAAGACGCAGCAGCGGCCGACGACGATCAGCAGTCCGATGGCATAGCTGGCGTAAGCGATCAGGCGCCCGAGGCGTTCGAGCTGGATGGTGAGCGGTGTCTTTACGCCGGTGTCGATGGTGGAGGCCTTGAACACGTGGCCCTGCTCGGTGGCGTCGCCGACGGCCGTGACGGTCATGACGCCGCGGCCCTCGACCACGGCGGTGCCGCGCAGCACGGTGTCGACCGGGTAGGTGGCATCCTTGCCCTCGCCGGGAGCCGGCCGGTGGTTCTTGCGGGCCATGGGCTCGCCCGTGAGCGAACTTTCGTCGACGCCTAGGGCCAGCGAGTCGGTCAGGCGCCCGTCAGCCGGGACTTCGTCGCCGGTGTCGAGTATGACGGTGTCGCCCACGACTACGTCGCGGCGCGGAATCTCGGTGACGCCCCCGTCGCGCACGACTTTCACGAGCATATCGTCGTTGGTGCGGTTGAGGATCTCGAACTTGCGGTCGGCGCTGACCTCGAGGCAGAAGCTGATGAGTGTCGCCATCAGCACGGCCATCAGGATGCCGGCCGGCTCGAGAAACACTTCGGCGCCCTCGCCGATGTGGACGAATTCGTAGACGGCTATGCCGATCGAGAGCAGCAGGGCTACCAGGAGAATGCGGATGAGCGGGTCGGCGAAATTGCCGAGGAATTTCTTCCAGAGCGACGGCCGCGGCGGCGGGGTTATGATGTTGAGGCCGTGGAGGCGGGCGCTTTCCTCGACCTGCGCTGCCGTCAGACCCTTCATGTGCGTCTGTTCCATATCCGTTATGCAATGAGACGGCAAAGTTACGCCAAATTCAATTAATAATTAAAAAATAAAAATTAAAATTTGATTAAATCGCCGGTCTAAGGATAACTACAATAGCCACAATAGCTGATTTAGCTAAAATAGCGACAAGCTAATAAGAAAAAAAAGCGGGGCTCCGCGCAGGGGGCCCCGGATGTCGTTGGCGCGGATCAGAGGAGATGCCTCTTCTCGCATTTCTCGATTTTTTTCAGACGGTGGTGGATGCGGTCGAGTTCGTGTACGGCCATGATTGCCGCTGCCAGAGTGGCGGCGTGCAGGGCGACCTTGACAATGAAGTGGATGCGGTGCTCCTTGTGGATTCTTGCGAGTTCCATAGTGGATAAGTTTTATGGGTTAGTAATTATGTGTGTCCGGATTTAATAACGCCGGCCGGCGGCGGAAAGTTGGCCGCGGGCGAAAGATGGCGAATAATTTCCCGTTTTTGACCAAAAGACCGTTTTCATTGTTTAAAAAAAAGCATTAACTTTGCGATGAATTTACACAAAGCATTCACTAAGGAACTGAGATTATGGCAGAAATTAAATGTGTAGGCATACTTACGTCGGGCGGCGATGCTCCGGGCATGAACGCCGCAATCCGTGCGGTGACCCGTTCGGCAATCTTCAGCGGTCTGAAAGTCAAGGGCATCTACCGCGGCTACCGCGGTCTGATCGCCGATGAAATCGTCGAATTCCGCACCCAGAACGTCTCGAACATCATCCAGCAGGGCGGCACGATCCTCAAGACGGCCCGCTGCAAGGAATTCATGACGCCCGAAGGCCGCCAGCTGGCCTACGACGTGCTGCGCCGCCACGAGATCGACGCGCTGGTGGTGATCGGCGGCGACGGCTCGCTGTCGGGCGCCCGCATCTTCGCCAATGAGTTCAACCTGCCGATCATCGGACTGCCCGGCACCATCGACAACGACCTCTACGGCACCGACACCACCATCGGCTACGACACGGCGCTCAACACCATCATGGAGTGCGTCGACAAGATCCGCGATACGGCCACCAGCCACGAGCGCCTGTTCTTCATCGAGGTCATGGGCCGCGACGCCGGCTTCCTGGCCCTGAACGGCGCCATAGCCTCCGGAGCCGAGGCTGCCATCATCCCCGAGATATCGACCGAGGTCGACCAGCTGGCCGAGCTGATCCAGAACGGTTTCCGCAAGTCGAAGAACTCCTCCATCGTCCTTGTGGCCGAGTCGCCCGTCACCGGCGGC
>CAJJQT010000042.1 GCA_905193995.1 uncultured Porphyromonadaceae bacterium
GTCGAAGCCGATCAGCAGATCGTAGTAGGTCATGTCGAAGATGCCGTCGCGTCCGGTCAGGTAGCAGGGCACGTAGATCACGGCGACGGAATCGTCGCGGCGCGATGTCGTGAAGCCGAGCTGATGGATGCGTGTATTGACGGCGTCCTCATTATAATTATGTAGATTGTGGGTCAGGACCGGATCGGCGATGCCGGCGGTGATGCTGCCGGCGAGCGCCTGCTGCAGTTCCGGACGCGGACCCGCGCACCATGCGGGCACCATGACAAACGCCACGACGGGGCGCCCGGTGCCGTTGTCGGCCATGCGGGCGGCAGTGTCGAGGAACACGTCGAGGCCCTTGTTGCGGTACTCGCAGCGGCCTGAGGTGGCCAGCAGGAAAGTCGTATCGGGCAGATCGCGGCCGGTCAGGGCGCGGGCTACGTCGAGCAGACGCGCGCGGGCCTTGGCGCGGGCCTTGGCGAAGCGGGTCTTTGCGGGCACGAAGCCGGGCTCGAAGCCGTTGGGCGTCACGACGTCGGGGCGACGCCCAAGCAGCTGCGCGCATTCGCGGGCCGTAACCTCGCTGACAGTCGTGAAGCAGTCGGCGGCATGGGCAGCCGCCTTCTCGAGCGAGTGCTTCGACTCCATGTTGAGCTCGCGGGCCATCTGGTCGCCGTCGTAATTCGCGAGCTGATCATAGAGGGGCTTGCCGTTGCCGCAGATGCTGCGGCCGATGCTGGTGGCGTGGGTGGTGAACACGGTGGCTACCTGGGGCACGTGCTCCTTCACGGCGAGCAGCCCCATGCCTGTAGTCCATTCGTCGAAATGGGCTACGAAACGCGCCTTGAGATCCTTCGACGAAAAATATTCGACCAGGCTCTCGACGACAGCCGCAGCGGCGCGACCGAAGGCGCAGGCCTCGTCGTAGTCGCCGTAGGCGTGCAGCGAATCGACGCCGTATTTCTCCCACATATGGCCGTAGAAAGCATCCTTAGTGGCATACATAGCCTTGAAATCGACCAGAATGACAATCGGACGCCCCGGCACATCCCAGCGACCGACGCGCACCTCGACGCCTTCGGGCAGCAGGGCCTTCTCGCGCCAGCCGCGCAGCAGAGTCGCACTTTCGGTGAAATCGGGTGCAGGATGTTCGGCCGTCCAGACGTCCGGACCGACAAAAATCAAATGATCCTTATATTCATCGTGGAGGCTTTTTGCTTTGGTAGACAACACAGTATATATTCCACCTATTTTATTGCAAACCTCCCAACTTGTTTCTATAATGTAATCTTTTGCTTTCTCAGCCATAACTGAATTTCGATTTTCAAGCCGCAAAGGTACGAATTTATTTTCTTATTACAAAGAGACGCTCCCATTTAGACAATAATTTTTAACGAAAGGGAGATGAAACGCCGACGGCGTCTTTCGCTGGGTTTTGAAAAAAATTGACTAACTTTGCTCCTGCTATGAATGAAATCATTATACCTCTTATAACAGTCGGGCTTGCCGCCGCCCTGGCATGGGAGCTGTGGCACATCGGGCGCCTGCGCGAGGCCAACGCTCGGCTGACGGCCGACCTGACAGCGGCCGAGCGCCGGCTGACCGACTCCGAAGGCCGCGAGAGCGACCGTTTCAAGGCCCTGGCCGCCGAGGTGCTGCGCGAGCTGGGCCGCGACCTCGACGACCGCTCGCGCCGTGGCCTCGACACAGCCCTGGCGCCCGTACGCGCCTCTATCGAAAGCTTCGTGCGCGACCTCCGCTCATGCTACACCGGCGACCGCGACGACCGCGCGTCGCTGCGTCAGAGTATCGCATCGCTGGCCGAGCTCAACCGGCGCGTAAGCCAGGAGACGTCGCGCCTGAGCCACGCCCTGCGCGGCGACCGCGGCTTCCAGGGGCGCTGGGGCGAGATGGTGCTGGCCAATGTACTCGAGCATTCTGGCCTCGAGCCGGGCCGATGGCTCCTCTACCAG
Organism: uncultured Porphyromonadaceae bacterium; assembly: GCA_905193995.1. Taxonomy (GTDB): domain Bacteria; phylum Bacteroidota; class Bacteroidia; order Bacteroidales; family Muribaculaceae; genus CAG-873. The sequence continues at coordinate 1,956 of CAJJQT010000042.1, forward strand.
GACTCCACGACCACCGACGAGGGCCGTCGCCTGCGCCCCGACGCCGTAGTGGTGTGTCCGCATGGACGCCGCATCATCATCGACGCCAAATGCTCGCTCAACGACTACCTGGCCATGCTCGAGGCCGACTCCGACGAATCGCGCGCGGCGCTGGCCAAGGCCCATGTGCGCGCCGTCGAAGCCCACGTGCGCACGCTCAGGCTGAAGAACTATCAGGATTACATAGGCGACGACAAGGCCGACTTCGTCATCATGTTTATGCCGCACGAGGGCGCTTACCTCACCGCCATGCAGACCGACGAAGGTCTGTGGCAGCGCGCGTTCGACTCGCGGGTCGTGATCGTGTCCCCTACCCATCTGATCACTATGATCAAGCTCATCGAGCAGATGTGGGTGAACGATGACCGCAACACCAACGCGCGCCTGATAGCTGAAGAAGCCGTCAAGATGCTCGACAAGCTCGTAGGCGCCTTCGAAGACCTCGAGAAGGCCGGCTCGCAGCTCGACAATGCCCGCGCCGCATATGATTCGGCGATGAGCCGCCTGCGTACAGGACGCGGCAGCGTGGCCTCGCGGGTGTCGCGCCTGGCGTCGCTCGGAGTCAGGCCCGCAAAGGCCGTCCCGGCCTCGCTCACGCCCGACGACGGCGGCGAAGACGAAGATCAGCGGTAGTCGCGAAGCTCGTTCTGCAGCCGCTTGCGGGCGAAGAATATGCGGCTCTTGATCGTGCCTACCGGCATGTGCATGTACTCGGCGATCTCCGTGTACTTGTAGCCGGCCAGGTGAAGCGAGAAAGGTATGCGCATATCATCCGAAAAGGTGTCGATCAGCGCATGTATGTCCTTGATCTGTACTGCCCCGTCGGGCGATTCGTAGCCCGAGGTCTGCGGCATGTTCAGTTGGTAGAGGTCGTCTGAGCGGTCTATCACAGTGTTGGCGCGTACCTTCTTGCGGTAGTTGTTGATGAAGATGTTGCGCATGATCGTGAACGCCCATCCCTTGAAATTCGTATTCTCGATATACTTGTCCTCGCTGTCGAGTACCTTGAGTGTCGTATCCTGCAGCAGATCGTAAGCGTCGTCGCGGTTTGAAGTAAGCATGAACGCGAAGTTGAGCAAATTGTCCTGCACTGCGAGTATTTTTGCCTGGAATTTAGTTGTAGCCATCCGGAGTAGGGTTTTTAGGTAGTTTGATATATATTGTCGCCCTCGCTCACTTGAGGAGAGAGGTCAGGCGGATGTGTGTCTTCGCAATAATAACAAACTGCAGCGGGTTAACGAAGCGATTTTCACCTTTTTTATGCCTTTTAACAAATAATCGGAATATGAACTTTTGCAGCTCCGGGCGTGTTTACAATTAAAATAACCAAAAAAACATTTATTTCATCATGCGTATAACTTATCTTGCCCACAGCGGCTTTATGGTATCGACTCCCGACGTCGTCATGGTGTTCGATTATTTCCGCGACCCCGCACACGCAGTAGTCAAGGAGCTTGAACGCCGCCCCGACGTGCCGGTAATCTTCTTTGTCACGCACCATCATCCCGACCACTACAATCCCGATATATTCAACCTCGCTCAGAGCCACAACCGCACCTACGTGCTGTCGAACGACGTCGAGGCCCGCGACACAAACTCGCGTCTTGCCATCCAGGGCATGAGCGCCGGCGACATCGTCGAGGATCTGCCCGGCGGAGTATCCGTCAAGGCATACCCGTCGACCGACGAGGGCGTGTCGTTTGACGTCACGCTGCGCGACGGCCGCAAGGTATTCCACGCCGGCGACCTCAACAACTGGCACTGGAATCAGGAATCGACCCCCGCCGAGAGCGCGCACGCTGCAGCCGAGTTTACCAAGGTTGTCAACCGCATCGCCGAGGAAAACACCGGATTCGACGTCGTCTTCTTCCCCGTCGACACCCGCCAGGGCAAGGACTTCGCCGTCGGCGCCACCCAGTTCGTTGAGACAGTCAAGGTCAGGAACTTCTTCCCGATGCACTTCGACGGCGACCACGCCACGGCCTGCGACTTCGGCATATACCCCTTCCACAACAAGGTGGACACCCGCTTCTTCTGCCTCTACAAACCGGGCCAGACCACCGAAGTGAGCTGAACGCCGCAACCGATAACACACCCCGCAGAGCAGGCTCCCCTTCCCGGAGAAGCCTGCTCTACGTGCGGTATGAGGGATTGGAGAAAATGACACGACACATCATCTCATTGAGACGGTCGGCTATGCGCGGCCCGTACATTGCGCCGATTTCCGATGGCGTGAGATTTGTGGTCACAATGGTGAAAAGCCGGCTGTCGTAGCGCTTCGCCAGCAGATCCGCTATCGGATAAAGTGAATTCCCGTAGGCTGTTACCTCGGGCGGTTCAGTACCGAGGTCATCGACAGCGAGCATCCGGCTCGCGCAGAGTTCGCGCCACTTGCCGTAATCGTCGCGGCACAGCTGAGCTATGTCGCGCGCGTTTACGATCCGGATCGAATACCGCTCAGGATAATCTTCGTGGACTCTGATGCCAAGACGGCTAAGGATCTGCTGAAAGGCTTTCACAAATGTGGTCTTGCCGTTGCCGCACCGGCCGCACAGCATCAGGCCGAACTGCGGGCGCCCGCCCGTGAGCCACCCGGCGATTTCTCTTGCCTGCCGCCTCATGTCGTCGGTCGCCACAAATGTGCGCTCGCGGCGCTCTACCTCGGCCTGTACCGCGGCGATAAGTACGCGCGTAGTATCGTCTTCACTGAGCGGCAGTCTAAAATGATCCGCCGTAGTCGCGCTGTGTGTCAGCTGCGTAACGAGGAGGTCGGCGAGGGTCGTCGACCGGTTGTCTTGTTCCATAGTTTATAGATTTTAGATTAGGTTTATTGTTTGCTGACAGCTCTTTCCTGAGCCAGTTAATGAAATATTTGCGGCTCTCGTCTTCGGCTTTTTCGTTGATTCCCTGGCAGCGGAGATAGTGGAAAAATCGCGAGAGATACGTTTTCATGCCTTCGGGTTCAGGCTGACATGCGGGCGACAGCAGCGCGGCGACATCCCGTAGCCACGCCGTATCCCCCGACAGGCTCTCCGGCACCAGCACCTCCGCCACCGTGCTGTGCAGCTGTGATTCGAGTTCCGCGAGGCTTTTCTCCCCGGCCTCCGGCTTACTGTCAGGCATAGCGCCGCCCTGGCTCACGAGCATCGCGTCGGTCAACACGAGAGTGTATGTAGGATAATTATTATAGCCCGTACCTTCAGTGAAAGTTATCAGACCTCTTTCGCGCAGCGACTCGCGGGCCTTGACGAGGGTCGGACGTGTCACCTGGACCAACTGGCAGACAACGGAAGTAGGACATACGACAGGCATCTTCCATTGGCGTCGGTTTGCGCGGTCGATGATGAAGAAATATAGCTTCGCGGCCGCGGGCGAGAATGGTTTCCTGGCGTTCTCGCGCCAGAATGAATTCATAAGCCTGAAGATATTGACTTTGGCCGGCGCCCCTTCTGAATTTTTTTCATTTTCAGCACCTTGTGTATTCATAGTACCGGATTTAAAGATTAATAATACATTTTTTAATAAAACATTGAACAATAAAGGTTTATATAACTTTGAGAATTTAAAGCGACCACCGACCCCTTAATCTCAATGCAAAATTACAACAATAATTTTATTCGACAAATTTTTATTGAATATTTTTAATATTTTCTTATAAAAAAATTTCTATTTATTCTTTATAAAGAGTAAACCCGCAGTTAACGGACTCCGTATGCCTCTGAGTAAAGATTCGTTGAAGGTTATCCGGTCTGTGTCAACCCCTGCGTAAACCAATATGTAAACCCGCGGCCCAGATAGACCTGTCCTGCCAAAGGATGAGCGCGAAGGCGATGACGCCTTCACTCCATTTTTTCTGTTAAATTAAGTTAAGGAGATGCGGCGGGTGGAATTTTTGGCGTAACTTAGATGCCCCCGAACGGGGAGCTGATACCTTATTTAGAAAAACTTTACCTGACAGACACCCGACATGAATAAAGAAATCGCTCTGAGCAAGAACGCACTTGTGCGCGCTCTCGATAAACCGGCGGCCGAATTCACCCGCCAGGACATCATCGACTACATCGCCGGCAACGGCATCGAAATGGTCAATTTCATGTACCCCGCCGCCGACGGACGCCTCAAGACGCTGAACTTCGTCATCAACGACTATGCCTACCTCGAAACGATACTGACGCTGGGCGAGCGCGTCGACGGCTCGTCGCTGTTCCCGTTCATCAGCGCCGGCAGCTCCGACCTGTACGTGGTGCCGCGTTACCGCACGGCGTTCGTCGATCCCTTCGCCGAGCTGCCGACCGTGACGATGCTCTGCAGCTACTGCGACAAGGACGGCAAGCCGCTCGAATCGGCTCCGGAATACACCCTGCAGAAGGCCTGCGACGAGTTCACCAAGGCCACCGGCATGGTGTTCGAGGCTATGGGCGAGCTTGAATATTATGTGATATCGGAGGACGAACACTGCTTCGAAGCCACCGATCAGCGGGGCTACCACGAAAGCGCGCCATTCGCCAAGTTCAACGACTTCCGCACGCTGTGCATGAACTACATAGCCCAGACCGGCGGCCGCATCAAGTACGGCCACTCCGAGGTGGGCAACTTCACGCTCGACGGAACTGTATACGAGCAGAACGAGATCGAATTCCTGCCCGTACCGGCCCAGGAGGCCGCCGACCAGCTGATGCTGGCCAAGTGGGTGATCCGCAACCTGGCCTACCGCGAGGGCTACGACGTGACGTTTGCCCCGAAAATCACCACGGGCAAGGCCGGCTCGGGCCTGCACATACACATGAAGATGTCGCGCGACGGCCGCAACATGATGCTCGACGCCGACCGCCGCATCAGCGAGACCGCCCGCCGCGCCATAGCCGGCCTGATGAAGCTGGCTCCGGCTCTGACGGCGTTCGGCAACACGAATCCTACATCATACTTCCGCCTGGTGCCCCATCAGGAAGCGCCCACCAACGTCTGCTGGGGCGACCGCAACCGATCGGTACTGGTGCGCGTACCGCTGGGGTGGACAGCGCCGGCCGACATGTGCGCGGCTGTCAATCCCGGGGAGTCGACGCCCGATTATGTTGACCCGACACAGAAGCAGACCGTCGAGATCCGCTCGGCCGACGGCTCGGCCGACGTGTACCAGTTGCTGGCCGGCCTGGCCGTGGCCCTGCGCTACGGGCTCGAAAGCCCCGACGCTCTGGAGGTGGCCGACCGCACGTATGTCGACGTCAACATCCACGCGGCGGAAAATGCCGCTCGCCTGGCGTCGCTCGACAGCCTGCCGGTCGACTGCGCCGCATCGGCCGACTGCCTCGAGCAGAGCCGCGCCGTGTTCGAGCGCAACAATGTATTCACGGCCGGCATGATCGACGGCATCATTGCGAAGCTGCGGTCGTACGACCCGGCCGAGACCGAGGCGGCCATGCACGACGCCGCACGCATGCAGCGCATGGTCACGAAGTATTTCAACGTCTGAGAAAATCGGTGAAGCCCTCGCGGGCGAAAGCCGCCGCCGACCGCGGAGCCGGGTCAACGATCACGACCTCGGCTCTGCGGCGGCGTGCCTCAATGGCCAGAGGCAGGGCGTGGATATGATCGGTCATGAACAGGCGCAGCTCCAGACCGCCGTCGTCGAGCCATCGGGCGACGGCGGCGCGCTTGGCCTCGCCGCACAAGTCGGGGCCGCCCTCGGGCGACACGAGCATCTCGCCCTGCCACAGCAAGGGCACATAGAATCCGGCTGCGGCCGAGGCGAGCAGCACGCGGTAGCCGGCGGCGCGGCATGCTTCGACCCTCTCAGCCACGGCGGGGTTGACGCACGCCTTCATGCGGGCGCCGAACCGCTCCAGCAGGCGTTCGCTGCTGCCGGCAGCGCGCAGTGCGCGGTATTTCATTGTCTCATGACCGATCAGCCCGAGACGGCGCGCAAGCCACAGGGCGCCGATGACCGCCACGCGGCGCAGGGCCAGGCGGCGGACGTGCAGCTCCAGAGCCGTGCGCAGATACACGCGCAGGCTGTTGCGGCTGTAGAGCGTACCGTCGAGGTCGATCACTGCCGCGGGCTGTCTGCTGTGTCCATCGACCATGGGAAGCGGATGAGGGTGAAATTGTTGAACACGGCGTAGTCGGGCCGGGCCAGCGGATGAGCGGTGGTCACGGTGACGGCAGCCGAGCGTATGTCGGCCTTCGGGGCGGCCGCACGCAGAGCCCGCAGCACACCGTCGAGCGTGGCGCCCGAGTCGACGGCATCGTCGACCACGAGAATGCGGCCCGAGCCGGTAACACCGGCGGGAACAGTGACGCGGGATATGTCGACCGGACGAGTCGGCAGCAGGTCCAGAACTCCGGCCTCGGCCACGCGCATGGCGTCGAGAACCGGCTGGGGCAGCCGCCGCACGAGTCCCTTGAGCCGCGGCGTCTTGAAGCGAGTCGAAGGCCGCTGCAGCCGTGTCTCGAAATGCGGCACCCCCCTGAACAGCAGCTCGCCGACGTAGATGCCGCCCGTCGCTACCGAAAGGACCGCGTCGGGAGCGAAGCCCGAGCCGCGTATCAGCCGCTCGAGGCGGATGCAGACCTCGGCAAAGGCCTGCCTGTCGAGTGTCATCACGCGCCTGCCCATTTCGCAAACAATCTGAACATGCGCTTACCGAAAAATGAGAGCACGACTCCGACCTTGTTCTTGGCGCGCACGCGGCGGTCGAAGAGCGAGCCAAGGCGGTAGCGGCGCACGGTGGTCCAGCACATACGGGCCACGTCAGGCTGTCCGGCCCGGGATGCATTGACGAACACGTTGAAATTCGCGCTCAGACGGCGGTCGCGGGCCGCCGGAACGAGCTGCGGACACCGGTCGGCCATGTCGCGCTCGATGCGCTCGGTGACGCGGAGTACGTCGAGGCGCCGGTTGTCCCATGTGTGCATGATGCTCGCCGGATGCTGACGGTAGAAGTAGAGCGGCGCCGTGCTGACGGCAGTGCGCCGGCAGCGCAGCGCGTAGCGGTAGAAGAAATCGAGGTCTTCGTAGTAAAGCCCCGGTGTGAACCGCTCCGTATCAAAAATCACCTTGCGGTAGAGCTTGCCCCAGGCCGTGTGGACTATGCCGGGCCTCTGGTAGAGCGTGGCGCCGACAAGATCAGGGGGCGCCATGATGTCGAATTCGGCTTCGGCAGCATCATAAGCCACGAGCTGCCGGCGGTCGAAGCTGAATCCGCCGACCGCGAGGTCGACCTCGTCCGACAGGTCCGCTGCGTCGAGCAGGAGTTCGAGCGCGCGGGGGTGCATGGCGTCGTCGGCGTCGAGGAAGTATATCCACGGCGATCGGGCTGCGTCGATGCCGCGGTTGCGGGCCACGGACAAGCCGCCGTTGGGGGCGTGGATGACGCGGATGCGGCGGTCATTCATCGAATATCTGTCGGCGACGGCTCCCGAGCGGTCGGCGGAGCCGTCGTCGACGATAATCAGTTCCCAGTCACTTAACGTCTGGCCACAGACCGAGTCAATGGCTTCGGCGAGAAATTTCTCGCCGTTGAAGACAGGCAGTATGACCGAGACAGCAGGCATTGTTTTCAGTCGTTTACTTTACGGTGACGGCCTTGGCAGGCTCGGATTCCTGGTTGACGCGGCTGAGCGAGGTCACTACATATACGCCGAGCCGGTCGGCCGTAAATTCGGGCTGCCAGGTGACGGCCTCTATGGCGTCGGCGGCCTCGAGGTCGACGGCGCCGGGGCTGTCGAAGCGGTAGACGACGAACTTCACGGCATCGTCGGGCGTACCGGCGGCAGCGGGAGCTGTCCAGGTGAGTTTACGTCCGTTGGCCTTGACGGCTGTCGGTGCGGCGGGCTTGCGGTCGCTGATCCAGGGATATGTGGGTACGAGTGCCACGGTCGACTGCAGGTCATTGGCAAGCGAGTCGGCCACGCCGCCTACGTTCTTGGCCACCGAATATCCGGGCCACCAGCAGTTGCCGCCTATATTCTCGGCCGCGCGGGTCAGGTTGACCTTATGGCGCAGCTGGGTCGGATCGGTCGAGGGGGGCAGGTCGGGCTTCTTCATAGTCACGCCTACGTCCTGGCCGATGTACATGTTGCGGCCCTCGGCGTTGCGGTTCCACCAGTCGACGAGCACCAGGTACGAGGCCGACTTGTGGTTGAGCTCCCAGTAGAGCTGAGGCAGCAGATAGTCGATCCAGCCTTCGCGGGCCCACAGGAGGACGTCGGCGTAGAGTGCGTCGTAGTTCTGCAGGCCGTTGGTCTCGGAGCCGCGCGGGTCAGTGGCCTTGTTGCGCCAGATGCCGAAGGGGCTGATGCCGAAGATCACCCAGGGCTTCTTTGCCGCGATCTCCTTGTGGAGGCCTTCGATTAGCAGATCTACATTGTGGCGGCGCCAGTCGCCGCGGTTCATGCCGTTGCCGTACTTGGCGTAGGATTTGTCGTCGGGGAATTCCTGGCCCTTGACGGGATAGGGATAGAAATAGTCGTCGAAGTGAATGCCGTCGACGTCGTAGCGGCCGACGATGTCCATCACCACGTCGGTGATGAACTTGCGGCTTTCGGGCAATGCGGGATCAAAGTAGAGCTTGCCGTCGTAACGTACGAACCACTCGGGATGTTTGTGGTATACATGGTTGGCGGGCAGCGTCTGAGTCTTCGAGCTGGTGACGCGGTAGGGGTTGAGCCACGCATGCAGCTCCATGCCGCGGGCGTGTGCCTCGTCGATCATGAACTGAAGGGGATCCCAATAGGGTTCGGGCGCCTTGCCGCCGTCGGTAAGATAGCGGCTCCAGGGCTCGAGGTCGCTGGGATAAAAGGCATCGGCCTGCGGACG
>CAJJQT010000043.1 GCA_905193995.1 uncultured Porphyromonadaceae bacterium
CTGAGTCGAGAAGATAGTCAGGGCAATACCGGCCGTGAAGCCTACTACGATGGGGTAGGGTATGAACTTGATGACGGTGCCGAGCCGGAACAGTCCCATCGTCACAAGTATGATGCCGGCCATGACGGTCGCCACGGCCAGACCGGTGAGGCCGAACTGGGCGATGATGTTATAGACGATGATGATGAAAGCGCCCGTAGGGCCGCCGATCTGTACCGAGCAGCCGCCGAAGAACGATACCATAAATCCGCCGATGATGGCAGTGACAAGACCGATTGTGGGGCTTACTCCCGATGCGATACCGAAGGCGATGGCAAGCGGCAGGGCGACGATACCGACTACGATGCCGGCGATGATGTCCTCGCGGAGGCGTTCGGTGGAGTAGTTGCTCAATGCGCTCCAGAGCTTGGGGCGCAGGTTGAGGGCTCCTGTGATACTCATAATGTGATACCTTTTTACTTAGAAAAATATGTTGTCCTATTGAAATCGGCCGCAAAGTTACTGTTTATTTTCGAGATACGGAAATTTTGAGTAACTTTGCGTTGCGAAGCCGCCCGGAAATCCGGCTCCGGGGCTGTGCGGCGGCGCAACTCCCCGAAGCAATTTACCCACATTTATAGAAATGCGTTATATATTATCAGCCTTACTAATTTTTGCAGCAGTTATGTCAAACGCTCAAAATGTCTTTTTTGAAGAATTCAACACCGTGCATTCGACTCCGCCCTTTAAGTCGATCGACAACTCGCAGTGGATGCCGGCCATCGACCGCGGCATAGAACTCGCGCGTGCCGAAATAGATGCGATAGTCAGCAATCCCGAGGCCCCGACTTTCGCAAATACCGTCGAGGCGCTCGAAGCCAGCGGCAAGGATCTAAACCGTGTGCTCAACGTGTTCTTTCCCCTTCTGTCGGCGAATGCCGATGACGAGATGATGGAAATCTCAATCACGGCCTCCGACAAGCTCAGCGACTATTCTACTTCGATTATCCTCAACGAAGGTCTGTGGAAGCGTGTAAAGGCAGTGTGGGATGCCCGCGAGAGTCTGACACTCACGCCGGAGCAGCGGATGCTGCTGCAGAATACCTACGACTCGTTCGCACTCAACGGATCGAACCTTCAGGGCGATGACCGCGGGACCTACCGACGCCTGTCGGCCGAACTCTCGAAGCTGACCACCCAGTTCGGCCAGAACGTGCTCAAGGAGCTGCCCACATATGAAATCTGGCTCACCGAGGCCGACCTTGCCGGTCTGCCCGAAAGCTCGGTGGCCGCCGCACGCGACGCCGCTGCCGCCAAGGGCCGTCAGGGCGAGTATCTCTTCACGCTCGACCAGCCCGTCTACATGGCTTTCATGAAAAATTCGTCGCGCCGCGACCTGCGCGAGAAGATGTGGCGCCTCTACTCGGGCCGCAACACATCCGGCGAATATAATAATGTCGAAATCCTCAAGCGCATTGCCGAGCTCCGGCGCCAGATCGCCAATCTGCTCGGCGCGGAGACCTACGCGGCCCATTCGCTGCAGCGCACCATGGCCAAGAATCCGGCCGGTGTCTATGATCTGCTCGACCGCCTCCGCGAGGCTTACACCGGACCGATGCAGGCAGAGATGGCCGCTCTCGGCAAGTTCGCGAGCGAGCTCGAGGGCAAGCCGTTCGATATCATGCCCTGGGACTACTCGTACTACGCCAACAAGTACAAGGCAGCCAACTACAACTTCGACGAGGAGGAGCTGCGCCCCTATTTCGAGCTCAACAACGTGATCGACGGCGTCTTCGGCCTCGCCACACGCCTCTACGGTCTGAAATTCACTCCCAACGACAAGATTGAGGTTTACCATCCCGACGTGAAGGCCTTCGACGTGACCGACGCGCAGGGCAACTTCATCGGCGTCATCTACACCGACTTCTTCCCCCGCGCATCGAAGCGCCCCGGCGCCTGGATGACCGGTTTCGCCGACCAGTTTGTCGACTCCGACGGCATCGATCACCGGCCGGTCGTGTCGATCGTCATGAACTTCACCAAGCCCACCGCCGACACGCCGTCGCTGCTGACGCCCTATGAGGTAGAGACCTTCCTGCATGAATTCGGCCACGCTCTCCATGGTCTGCTCACCAAGGCTCACTACAGCTCGCTGTCCGGAACTGCCGTCTACCGCGATTTTGTGGAACTTCCCTCGCAGTTCAACGAGAATTATCTGACCGAAAAGGAATTTCTCGACGGCTTCGCCCGCCACTATCAGACCGGCGAACCCATCCCCGCCGAACTTATCTCGCGTCTGATAGCTTCGCAGCAGTACGGCGCCGCATATGCCTGCATGCGTCAGCTGATGTTCGGCTATCTCGACATGGCATGGCATACCGCCACGGCCCCCGTCGAGGACGCCGTAGCTTTCGAAGCCGCCGCCATCGAGCCTGTGAAGATCTTCGAACCGGTAGCAGGCGCACTGACGTCACCTCAGTTCAGCCATATTTTCGCCGGCGGCTATGCGGCAGGCTACTACAGCTACAAGTGGGCCGAGGTGCTTGACGCCGATGCATTCTCGCTGTTCAAGGAAAACGGTATTTTCGACCCCGCCACGGCCGACAGCTTCCGCACCAACATTCTTGAGCGCGGCGGCACTGAGGATCCGGCCGAACTTTACCGGCGTTTCCGCGGCCGCGATCCCGAGATTGATGCCCTGCTGCGCCGCGACGGCATCAAGAAATGAACAGACTTTTAACAGCATATTTCAGCAGTATAGCCCACCGGAAGCTCTGGAGCCTCTGGTGGGTTGCTCTTGTCGCGCTGGTTGTGATCGCTGTCGGATTCGCCGTCGACCTGCGAGTGGCCATCGTGGGCTTCATGCTGCTGCTCATCGTCTATCCGTTGGCGATGACGCTGGCGGTCTTCTCGTCGGCCCTGCGGCCCGAAGTCGTGCGCATGGCCGGCGTGGAGTCGGCCCGAGTTGCCGACGGCGCCTTGCTCCTGTTCGGCGGCGACGGCAGCGAAATAGGCTCCGTGAGCCTGGACGGCCTGCGCTCGGTGAGCGAGTCGGCAGGCCTTATCCGCATCACCGACAGCACACGCCGGCTCGTGATCGTGCCGGCCGAATTGCTTACGGCCGATGAGCGGACTGCACTTTACCGTGCCGTACCCGCCGAACTTTCATGAAGATCGATGACCGGAATGCCCCGAACGGCTGCCGTGTCGGCGTACTGTCGGGCGCGTCGGCGCGACAGTTCCGCGCCTAATACTATGGTGTCGGGCCGGCAGTGCCCGAGCAGCGTGGCCAGCTTGCCCCTGAAGCGAGTGCCAAGCAGCAGATAGTCTACTGTGCATGTGTCGCAGGAGGCCGAGCGCGAGGGTATGGCGATTGTCCGTCCGGCGGCACACAAGATTTCGCCTTCACGCGACAGGCGCCCGAGCGCAAAATCATTTTCCGGAAATATCACGGTGTCGATTCCGCTGACGGCTGCGAAGCCGCGGAGCCGCTTCGCCAGGCGTTGAGCGACTGATGTGTGGTCGCGGTCGGCGGCGGTGTGTATCACCGCGCACCTGGATCCGTCGCGGCCTACGATGGCTGTGGTGCCGGCCGCGCGAACGAGTACGATGTCCGACGCCGCTCCGGCCACAGACGCGGCCGGCCATGCCACAGATACGGCCGTGACGGCGACCGCGGCCGCAATCCATGTCTTGCGAGAGCGCATGTGCGCAGCCAGCGCCGTCAGCGCTATTGCAGACAGCATCGCAGCCACGAACCACGGCTCGACGTACACGTCGGATATCTCGCCCCATGGAATGGCCGCGATGCGGTCGACGGCTACGGATACAAAGCCGGTCAGACTGTCCATAAAGTCTGCGACCCATGTGTGCGTGATACCGAGAGCCGATGTGGCAATGAGCAGCATCCCGCCGGTCATCCACACCGGCATGACGGCTGTGGCCAGCAGGTTGCCCAGGAGAAATATCAGCGGAAACCGGTGAAAGTAAAGCATAGTGAGCGGCACAGTGCCGATGAAGGCTGATACCGACACTGCTACCGCAGCCATAATATTGTAGGGGAGGCGTTTGCGCGGCGACACCGGGTTGAGCAGACCGGCGAAGGCCAGGATACCGAGTACGGCGCTCACCGACAGCTGCAGCCCCGCCGCGAATAGGCTCGACGGCCATATGGCAAGAATGATCAGCAGCGCCACGCACAGCGAATTGTAGGGATTCGTATGGCGTCCGAAAGCCAGACCGAGGGTGTAGACTGACGCCATGATCACAGCCCTGACCACCGACAGCGGTAGTCCGACGACAGCGGCGTAGCACCATACAAGGATGACCGAAAGCACCAGCCGAAGGCGCCGCAGACGATAGACGGCGCGCATCGGGTATAGGAGCAGCGACACGAGCAGGATGATGAAGCCGACGTGAAAACCGCTCAGCGCCAGGATGTGGGCAATGCCGATAGCGCGGAAATCCTCGAGCAGGTCAGCGGGCAGTTCGTCGTCGTAGCCGGTGATGATGGCCGACAGCAGGGCAAACGTGCGGTCGCTGACACCGCTGTGGGCCAATTGCGCGACAAGCCATTCGCGATATCTGTGAAGCGCGCGGCGCAGGCGGCTGTCGACGCCTGTTGTCAGTAGCTCGTTCTCGGCGACAAAAGCCGTTGCGGGTATGTCCTTACGGATGTAGTATGAGGCAAGATAGTCTTCGGTCGCGAGGTCGTTCCACACGGCGGCATCACGCAGCGCGAGTGTGCCGGCAGCCCGGTCACCGGGCCTCGGGAATGCCCCGCCGGCGGCTGCGCTTATCTCGGCGCGGAATGGGGCGACCGGTTTCCCGTCGACCGAATCGATCTCCATGATCAGTCTGATGCCCTGCGGCGAGCCCCCTGATTCGATCACTGCGCCGCTGCAGAGATGTCGCGAACCGTCGGTGAAGGCCGCGTCGGTCCTGGGCGGGGTTAGGAAAAAGTTCCACCAAATCAAAATGCCTGCGCACAGACCCAGCAGGGGCAGCAACGCAGGCACTTTGGTGAGCAGAGCCTTCATAGGCTTGGAATGACCGTCACGACACGGTCTCTATGACGACGAACAGACTTGAAATACTGATTATTATCCACAGAGCCACGGCCAGCAGCAGCGGCTTGATGCCGACCGACTTGATCATGCCGAGCGACAGCGAGGCGCCGATCATAAACAGCGTCACGACCATGCCGCGGCGTGCGATCCACACCATAGAGTCGACAAACCATGTCGGCAGAGGCACATATGTGTTTACGATCATCGCCAGGACGAAGATGAATATGAACCAGGGAATGGAGATCTTGCCGGTCTTGTCGCGGAAAATGAACATGGTGGCGAATGCCAGCGGGATAATCCACAGCGCACGGGTCAGCTTGATGAGTGTGGCCGTCTGCAGTGCGGTCTCGCCGTAGATCTCGCCGGCGCCTACCACCGACGAGGTGTCGTGGATGGCGATGGCGGCCCAAGTGCCGAACTGAGTCTCGGTCATTTCGAACATATGTCCAAGGGGCGGGAAGATGAACAGCGCTATGGAGTTGAGGATGAAGATCACACCGAGCGAGACGCCCATCTCGTCGCTGTCGGCTTTGACGACGGGGCCTACGGCAGCTATGGCACTGCCGCCGCAGATCGCCGTGCCCGAAGATATCAGATAGGCCGTCTTGCGGTTGATGTGCATCCAGTAGCCGATGGTCACTCCGAGCACCATGACGCCTATTACCGATACGACGGTGAACATCATGCCTTCCGAACCGCTTTTGAGCGATTCCTGTAGGTTCATGTTGAAGCCAAGGCAGACCACGGCGACTTGCAGAAGGTATTTGGATGTCTTTTTGTTGAATTTCGGACACGGATTGTGCATCGTGAAGGCGAATACGAGTCCGGCAGCGAGAGCTATCGGGGCGGAAATGTTCGGGATTCCCAACAGCGGCAGGGGAAAGATAATCAGGGCAATGAGCAGAATGTAGACTGCGCGGGATAATTCTTTCATTATAATAATTTCAGATTGGTTTACCGTCAGATTATATTTAATATCTCGATTTGTTTACTTTTTCCAGATGTTCCACGACACGAAAGCCTGAAGCAACAGCATTTCGAGGCCGTTTTTTGTGACCGCGCCGGCTTTGGCCGCCTTTTTAAGGAACAGTGTTGTGCCGGGATTGTAGAGCAGGTCGTAGCATAGATGCTGCGGGGTGAGCGCATCGTAAGGCAGTGGTGGACACTCGTCGACGTGCGGATACATGCCCACGGGCGTGGTGTTGATTATCGCCTTGTAGTCTTCGAGCAGCGCCGGAGTCACGTGTTCATATGTTATGGCTCCCGGTTTCTCCGAGCGAGACACGCGCACGCTTTCCACTCCGAGGCCGTCGAGCGCGTGTGCCACGGCCTTCGACGCGCCGCCGGTGCCCAGTATGAGCGCCTTGCCGTGGACGGCCGGGTCGAGCATCGGGCGTATCGAGTCGCTGAAGCCTATGTAGTCGCTGTTGTAGCCCTTGAGGGATATGCTGCCGTCGGGTTGGCGGAATACCTTCACGACGTTGACGGCGCCGATGAGACGTGTCTCCGGGTCGAGACCGTCGAGCATGTCTATGATTTTTTCCTTGTAGGGGATGGTGACGTTGAAGCCCGCAATGTTGGGGTGTGCGGCGAGTATGGCCCGCAGTTCGTCGAGCGCGGGAATCTCGAAATTGACGTAGCGGGCGTTGATGCCCTCCGACTCGAATTTCTGGTTGAAGAAACTCTGGGAGAACGAATGCCCCAGAGGATATCCGATAAGCCCGTACAGGCGGTCATATTTCGCTAAGTTGCTCATAGGCGGGATTTGGTCACTGTGCTGATGATTTTGTAATGGCGAAGGTGGTGATAATCGGATAGTGGTCGCTGTTGCGCGGAGTGGGACGAGTCATCTTCAGCGGCTGCAGGGCACCTCGGTAGAGAGTGTGGTCGATGCGGAAGTAAAACCGGTTGGCGTAGTAGGTGATCATCGGTCCGAAGCCGACCTCAGGATAAACTTCCTTCATGTCGTAATCGGCGAGCCGACGGAGAGTGTAACACCCGGGCACGTCGTTGAAGTCGCCGGTCACGATGACATTGGGACCTCCCAGACGGGCTATGTAAGTGCCGAGGCGCTCGGCGTCGAGCTCGCGGCCTTCGGCGGCCTTCTGTATTTTGCCGAGCAGCTGCGATTTTACGTCCTTTACGTTCTCGCGCACCGACATGTTGTTTTTCTTAAGGTCGGTGATGTCTTCGTAGAGCAGCTTGTCGGTCGGCCGCAGGTTGTACGACTGCAGATGGACATTGAATAAAGTTATTGGCAGCCCTTCGATTTCCACGCGGAATACGGCTATTTCGTTGCCCTTGCTTTTGGCGTAGCCCGTAGGTATCGACTCGACGGGATATTTCGACAGAATCATCTGTGTGCGTCCGTTCATCAGTATGTAGGGATAGATACGGCTGAGCGAGTCGACCTGGGCGTGCGGCATGGGCGTCCTGTTGTTGAGCGGTACGAAGCCGCCGGCCTCCTGCAGGCATACAATGTCGACCGGATTATTGATCAGGAACGACAAGGCCGGATTCAGGCCGTCGGGATAGATGCTGTCCTGCGACTGGAAGTTGCAGATGTTGTACGACATAAGGGTGAACTTAGGACAGTGCTCAAATTTGCTTTCCGACGGACCGAAAAGGTTGAGCGGACAGAAATTCCACAGCGCCGGAGCGCAGACAATGAAGGCGAGCATGTTTATGACGAGCGCGCGGCGGTTCCACAGGGCGTCCGTCACCGTCGTGACAGCGAAAGCTATGATCCACAGAGGCATGAGCATGACCATGATGCAGATGCCGCGGTAGACCGACGGACGGAAGTCGCCACCGTACGAAGCCATTATAAGTCCGACGGCCGAAACAAGCGTGAGCAGCGTGAGGATGACTTTCAGTGCCGTCTTCCACCATCTGCGTCTGTCCGGTGCAGTGCGTCTCGGTTCAGTTGTCGCTTTGCTGCGGCTGTGCGAGTTTCTTGCGTTCATCGTCGGTTAGTGAGGCGAAGCCTGATGTACGGGCTTTGTCGAGAATTTCTGAATGATCTGATATAGTACGCCGCGGAGGCCTGACAAAGAGGCCGCAGACTATGCCGGCGGCAATGCCGCCTATATGTGCCACGCTACCGCCGGGATTAGCGCCGCGCAGCCCCCAGAGTATGGCGGCCAACCCCAGTCCGATGGCTGCAAGTGCCGCAGGCGTGCGGCGCAGGCGTGCGGCTATGTTTCTGTCAGAGGCAGGTAGGGCCGCACATACGGCCAGCACGGCGGCGGATGCGCCTGTCAGCGATGCATGGGCAGATCCGGCAGCCGAGGCGGCAGCTGTGAATATCAGTCCTCCGGCAACCCCGCCGCCAAGGTAGGCGACGGCCAAGCCCGTATGTCCCGCTCGGCGCTCGTAAAGTGCGCCGGCGATTATAAGGACGGCCAGATTGACTGCCAGATGCCCGGGATAGGCGTGGCTGAACATGTAGGTGAGCAGCGTCCACGGACGGGCCGCGGCAGCGGCCATGTCGCCCGGCTGGCTCAGCCACGCAGTGTCAGCGCCCTGCGCCCACGCGGCAATGTAGACCGCGGCGTTGGCCACGGCGAGCACGGCGGTCGCCCAATATGTCCGCAGGGTGCTGCCCATCAGTGTGTCAGAAGAACCAGTGATTGTTGAAGACTCCTTTTTTCTTCCAGTACAGTATCAGCAGCAGGCCGGCTATCATGCCACCCAGATGGGCGAAATGCGCCACGTTGTCGACCATATTGCCAAGACCCATGGCCAGCTCGAGGATGCCGTAGCCGATGACCAGATATTTGGCCTTGATCGGAACCGGAATGAAGAACAGGTAGATCGGTTGGTTTGGGTAGAGCATGCCAAATGCCAGAATGATGCCGTAGACAGCTCCGGAGGCGCCGATCATCGACCCGTTGACGAGCTGGTTGATGTTGGCCGCGGCCGGATCGATGAAATTCAGGTTCTGCTGCAGCGCTTTCCAGCCTTCGGAGCATATGTATTCATAGCTAAGGTCCGCCGGCAGCATCGGTATGTAGTTATGGATCATTATGGCGAAGACCCCCATCTGTATGAAAGCAGCGAACAGTCCGCAGCTCACATAGTAGAAAAGAAACCGCGCTGAGCCCATGCTGCGCTCGATGATGGCACCGAACATCCACAGGGCGAACATGTTGAAAAATAAGTGGGCGAAGCTCTCCTGAATGAACATATAAGTGAATAGCTGAGCCACGTTGAATGCAGGCGAAGAAAAATAGTGCAGCGATGCGAATTTCATGACGCTCGCGCCCAACGAGGGGAACAGATTTATGGCTGCCCAGATAATTACATTGATTATCAGCAGATTTTTGGTTACCGGAGGTAAGGGCGGGAATCTCATTGTGTGGGTTTAGTATTTTGATATTATCTGCAAAGGTACGATTTTTCCTGCGTATGGTCTAATTAAATTAATTTAAAAAATTCGGGAGCCGATTTTGAGGTCGGCTCCCGGTGTTTTATAGACAAAGGAAAAAATAGTTGTTGCTCTAAAAAATAATACTAATTATGAAAACGTTTCTATCATTCTTATTTTAGGATCAGTAAATTTCAGCCGGTGCGACCTCGATCTCGCGTCCCATCTGGATGACGTTGGTGAGGATGATGTCGTCGTTGAAGATCATGATGTCGGCGTCCTTGCCGTAGCTGATGGAGCCCTTGCGGTCGTAGACACCCATGATGCGGGCCGGAGTCTCGGAGGCCATCCGGGCAACATCCGCCATCGGTATCTTGGCCTTGAGTACGCAGGTGCGGATCAGACGGTCCATCGTGGCGATCGAACCTGCCAGGGCCGAGCGGTCGGCGAGCTTGCAGACGCCGTCCTCGATGATGACGCGCGGGTCGAAAGCCGTCTTGCTGTCTGAAGCGGCGCAGGCCAGGGCGTCGGTGATCAAGGCTACGCGGTCGGTCCCCTTGAGCTTGTGGATGAGCCGGAGGATCACAGGCGGTACGTGGATGCCGTCGCATATCATCTCGACGTTGATGCCATCGCGGAGATAAACGGCTTCGACGGTGCCGTCGTAGCGGTACATACCTTCCTTATGCGAGGCGGTCATGGCGCAGTAGAAGTGCGTGGCGAGGTTGAAGCCGGCGCGGTAGCCGCGTTCGACCTCTTCGTCGCGGGCGGCGGTGTGGCCCAGGGCCACCACGACGCCTTTGCTGCGCAGGTAGCGGGCAAACTGCTCGGTGTTGGGGAGCTCAGGAGCAGCATCCCAGCGCTTGATGCACTGGAACTGCTCGATCAGGGGCACATATTCGTTCGGATCGGGGATGCGGATGTTTTCCCGGAGCTGGCCCCCGGCCATTTTCGGGTTGAAGTACGGGCCTTCAAGGTGGAGACCCAATACACCGTTCATCGGGTCTGTCATCAGTTTCTCGCAGGTGACG
The DNA here is from genome assembly GCA_905193995.1 of uncultured Porphyromonadaceae bacterium. Taxonomy (GTDB): domain Bacteria; phylum Bacteroidota; class Bacteroidia; order Bacteroidales; family Muribaculaceae; genus CAG-873. The sequence goes on from CAJJQT010000043.1 coordinate 10,449, forward strand.
GCAGCGTCGCTGATCATCTGCGCCGTCGATGACGACAGGGTGGGGAAAATGCTGGTGGTACCATGAGCGCGGTGTGCTTCGATAGCGGTACGGAAAGCTTCCTCGGTCGTCTCCATGAAGTCGCTGCCGCCGCCGCCGTGGACGTGAATGTCGATACCGCCGGGCAGCACGTATCCCCCTTCGGCATCGATGATCTTGTCGGCGGTCGAGAGACGGTTGCTGTGGTTGAGCACGTCAAGGATGGTGG
>CAJJQT010000044.1 GCA_905193995.1 uncultured Porphyromonadaceae bacterium
GCTCGCGTGGACAGCCCGCGCTCGGCGCATATATTCGACCGCGCTCGTGCTTGCCGCGCTGATCGCCTTCGTGTCGGTGCTGCTTTTCGCCGCGGACGCCTCGGCGGAATCGACAGTGTTTACCTTTGCGGTCGCCATCCTCGCCTGCTACTGCGGCTCGCATCTGCTGATTATGGCAGCGGGCTACCTGCTCATGCCGGTCGAAAAGGCCATCAACCGCCGCTATTACAATGACGCCGCAGCGCGCCTGGCATCCATGCCCGACCTGAAAATCGTCGGCATTACCGGCAGCTACGGCAAGACCAGCACTAAACACTACCTGTGCAGGATTCTTTCCGAGCAGTTCGACACGCTGATGACCCCCGGCAGCTACAATACCACACTGGGAGTCATCCGAACCGTGCGCGAAATGCTTAAACCGTATAACGAGGTGTTTATCGTTGAAATGGGCGCGAAGCAGCCCGGCGACATCAAGGAGATATGCGACCTTGTGCATCCGACAGTCGGAATAGTCACGGCTGTAGGTCCGCAGCACCTCGAGTCGTTCAAGACTATAGAGCGGGTGCAGTCGACCAAATTCGAACTCGTCGACTCCCTTCCGGCCGACGGTCTGTCTGTGGTGAACAATGATTTCGAGAAGATTGCCGACCGACCCGTCGACAACGTGAAGAGTCTGCGCTATACAGTCGCATCAAAGGATGCCGACTACAGGGCGGTTGACGTGAAATACAGCTCGTCCGGCACCACTTTCACCATTGCTGGCCCCGACGGCTACTCACTGCCGCTGAGCACACGTCTGCTGGGCGAAGTGAACGTAAGCGACCTGCTTGCAGCCGCCGTCACAGCGCACAGCATGGGTGTTACTGACGCCAACATCGCGTCGGCGGTAGCCTCTATCGATCCCGTCGAGCACAGGCTCTCTGTCAAAAAGACGGCCGGCGGCATAACCATACTCGATGACGCATTCAACAGCAACCCGTTAGGCTCGCGTATGGCGCTTGAGGTGCTCGGCGCGATGGGCCCCGGGCGCCGCATTGTCATAACCCCCGGTATGATTGAGCTCGGTGACCGTCAGTATGAGCTGAACCGTGAATTCGGCTGCAATGTAGCCCGGCACGCCGACATCGCAATTGTCGTCGGTCACTACAACCGCGATGCTATCGTCGAAGGTATCGAGGCGGAAGGCCGCATGGACAAGGATGCCGTCCATACCGTCGATTCATTCGCCGAAGCGCAGAAACTGCTGACGTCGTTCGTCGCCAAGGATGATGTGGTGCTGTATGAAAATGATTTACCTGACACATTTAAATAATTCGCAAAACGTGATATGAAAACTGTTGTAGGCGTGTTTTTCGGCGGCCGTTCGACTGAGCATGAGATCTCGGTGATCTCGGCCAACCAGGCAATAGCTGCCATGAATCCTGACAAGTATGAAATAGTTCCCATATATGTTTCAAAGGATGGCCGGTGGTATACGGGGCGCGAACTGACCACCCTGTCGAACTACCGCCATCCCGAGGAGCTGCTCAAGAAGTGCACTGAAGTGTACATGCGTCCGGTCTACGGCGATTTCAATCTATACAGCGTGAAGAAGCCGATGTTCGGAAAGGATGTTGTAGCCACGCTCGATGTCGCCATTCCGGTATTTCACGGCACCAATGTGGAGGACGGCAAGTTCGAAGGGGTTCTCGAGACAATCGGTATCCCCTACGCGGGATGCAACACGCTCGCTTCGGCCAACGGTATGGACAAGATAACAATGAAGATGATCCTGCGCGCCGACGGCATTCCGGTAGTGGACTATGTGTGGATGTCCGACCGCCAATGGACTGCCGACCGCGACGCGATGATCCGTAAGGTTGAGGATACGCTCGGATATCCGGTGATTGTGAAACCCGCCGATCTCGGCTCGAGTATCGGCATCGGAGTGGCCCATGACCGCGAGCAGCTTATATCGCGCCTCGACGATGCAGCCCGTTTCTCGCGCCGACTCATAGTCGAGCACATGGTAACCGCTCTCCGCGAAATCAACTGCTCGGTATTGGGCGATGTTGACGAGTATGAAACCTCGGTGCTTGAGGAGCCGATCAAGGCCGAGGAGATTCTTTCGTACGGCGACAAATACATGGGCGGCGGCATGCACGCGGCTCAGAAGCGCATACCGGCCGAGCTGCCCGACGATCAGGCTGCCGAGTGCCGACGTCTGGCGGGCGAGACATTCCGCGTGCTTTCGTGCCACGGCGTCAGCCGCGTCGACCTGATCATCGACGACGATCTCGGCAAGGTCTATGTAAACGAAATCAACACGATACCCGGCTCGCTGTCGTACTATCTCTGGGAGGCAGCCGGTCTGCCTTTCGACCAGCTGATGGACCGGCTCGTGAAGCTTGCGCTGAAACGTCGTCGCGACGAGCAGGGCAAGACAACCAGCTTCTCGCAGAACATTTTCGCAATGGGTGGCGGCATGAAGGGCGGTCTGAAAAAATAATCGATCCGACATATTCAGGCGAGTGGACCGGCGGATGTCAGTCCACTCGTTTTGTTGATAAAATTCATGAATATTAGTTAAACAGTATGTTTTTCGTTGTCTGTTGACGGAAAATTTTGTAACTTTGAACTACGGAGGGGCAAAATTTCATGAAATGATAGGACATCTATGTGTTGTGGCATGGATTTTGCTTTCGTTTATGTATAATATAGTACTGTTTCAGATAGATGGATAATAAATTTTCAGATAAGTTCAAACATGTGATGACAGAGGCTCGTCAGCAGGCTCTCCGGCACAACAATCCCGTTATAGGGCCGGAGCATCTCTTCCTTGCCATTTTGTCAGATAGCGGCGGTGAGGCATATGCCGCGCTCGACTCGATCGTCGACGGTAGCCGTCTGCCCGAAATGCTCGGAACACTCGACGAGGCAATGTTCGAGATTTCCGGCATCCGGAATCGCGACGTGACTCTCAGCGATCTCACGGCGCGCATTTCGAAACTTTCGATACTTGAAGCGCGGATGCTGAAGGACGATACAGTGGACGATCTGCATCTCCTGCTCGCAATCTTTCACAATTACGAAGTTCAGTCTATGGATTTTTTCAAGCCGTTCATCAACGCCGGCATCACCTATCAGTCGCTGCTCAAGTCGATCGCGCAGCACCGCGGCACACCTGTGGCAGGCGCCGGTTTTGCCGGTGACGATGACGAGGATGAGGGCGATCGTCCCGGAGCCGAGGATTCGCAGTCGCAGCGAATGTCGTTCGGCGCCCGCGGAAAGACCGTGTCGGGCAGCCGCAAGCAGTCAGGCACTGATACTCCGATGCTTGACAAATTCGGTCACGACATGACCAAGGCAGCCTCGGCCGGCCAGCTTGACCCTGTCGTCGGGCGTCAGACCGAGATCGAGCGTCTGGCCCAGATTCTCAGCCGCCGCAAGAAGAATAATCCTGTGCTGATTGGCGAACCGGGCGTGGGCAAGTCGGCCATAGTCGAGGGCCTGGCCCTCCGCATCATCAATCACCAGGTCCCGCGCGTGCTCTTCAACAAGCGTGTGGTTGCACTCGACATGGCGTCGCTCGTCGCCGGCACCAAGTACCGCGGCGAATTCGAGGAGCGTGTCAAGACGATTCTTACCGAACTGTCGAAGAACAAGGATATCATTCTGTTCATCGACGAGATACACACTATCGTAGGCGCAGGAAATGCTCAGGGACAGATGGACGCCGCCAATATGCTGAAGCCGGCCCTTGCCCGCGGGGAGCTGCAGTGCATCGGAGCCACTACTCTCGATGAATACCGCGTCAACATAGAGAAGGACGGTGCCCTTGAACGTCGCTTTCAGAAGGTGATGGTAGAGCCTACTACGGCCGAGGAGACGGTAACGATTCTCAACAACATCAAGTCCAAATATGAGGCCCACCATAATGTAGATTATACTGAAAGAGCCATCGAGGCCTGTGTCAAGCTGACCGACCGCTATGTTTCCGACCGCAATTTCCCAGACAAGGCCATCGATGCCCTTGACGAGGCCGGCGCCCGCGCCCACATAATAAATGTAGCAGTCCCATCTGCCATCGAGGAACTTGAAGGCAAGATAGAGGACGCTACAAAGAACAAGCTTGAGGCTGCGCATTCGCAGAATTTCGAGCTCGCTGCCGTATGGCGCGACCGAGCCCAGAAACTTAACGAGGAGCTCGAATCCGCGAAGGCCGAATGGGAGAAGTCGCTTGAGGAAAACCGCGTCACCGTCGACGAGGACAAGGTCGCCGAAGTCGTGGCGATGATGACGGGAGTGCCCGTGCAGCGCGTTGCCCAGGCAGAAGGACTGCGCCTGCTCGAAATGGGGCCGACGCTCCACAAGGCTATTATCGGCCAGGATGACGCGATCGACAAGATCGCCAAGGCTATCCGCCGCAACCGCATCGGTCTGAAAGATCCGAACAAGCCCATCGGCTCGTTCATGTTTCTCGGGCCGACCGGCGTAGGCAAGACCCATCTGGCCAAGAAGCTCGCCGAATTCCTTTTCGACTCGGCCGAGACCCTGATCCGCATCGACATGAGCGAATACATGGAGAAGTTCACCGTGTCGCGTCTCGTCGGAGCGCCTCCGGGCTACGTCGGCTACGACGAAGGCGGTCAGCTCACCGAGGCCGTGCGCCGGCATCCGTATTCGGTCGTATTGCTCGACGAAATCGAGAAAGCGCATCCCGACGTGTTCAACCTGCTCCTTCAGGTTCTCGACGAAGGTCGTCTGACCGACTCGATGGGGCGCCGAATTGACTTCAAGAACACGATCATCATCATGACCTCCAATATCGGCACCCGACAGCTCAAGGACTTCGGTACCGGCGTAGGCTTCAATACGGGCAATGCCGAGGCGGATACCGATGCCCGTCACGGCGTCATCCGCAAGGCCCTCAACAAGGCCTTCTCGCCCGAATTCCTCAACCGTGTCGACGACATCATCATGTTCGACCAGCTTTCGCGCGAGGCCATCTTCAAGATCATCGACATCGAGATCGAGGGCTTCCGCAAGCGTCTTACCGACCTTGGCTACGCACTCGAGCTTACCGACGAGGCCAAGAATTTCATTGCCGGCAAAGGCTACGATCCGCAGTTCGGCGCCCGTCCGCTCAAGCGCGCAATTCAGAAATATCTCGAGGACGAGCTGGCCGAGCTCATCCTCTCGGCAACCCTTTTGCCGGGCAACAAGGTCATTGTCGATTACGACAAGGAGGCCGACAGGATCAAATCGACCGTCACCGAGTAAATTTCTACCAATAATAGCGAAGCATCCGACAGTTTTTAATCTGCCGGATGCTTCGTATTTCAGGGATAGTGTATTACCAGATGACGACGCGCTCCCGGACGGGACGGAACATCGGATCGCCTTCCTGGATGCCGAAGGCACGGAAGAAGGGCTCGATGTTGCGCAGCGAGGCGTTGACGCGCCACTTGCCGAGCGAGTGGGGGTCGGTCTTGGTGCGCTTGAGGATTTCGGCCTCGCGGATATTGCCCGCCCATACGTTGGCGTAGGCGAGGTAGAAGCGCTGGTCGGGGGTGAAGCCGTCGATGACCTCACCCTGGTTGTCCTGGCCGAGCGCGTTATGGTAGGCAGTGTAGGCAACGCGCAGGCCTCCCTGGTCGGCGATATTCTCGCCGAGGGTGAAGCGTCCGTTGGCATGCACGCCGGGAGCCACTTCGATTTCATCGAACTGAGCGGCCAGGCCGTCGGCAAGTCTGGTGAAAGCTTCGGCGTCGGCCTCGGTCCACCAGTTGGAGAAGTTGCCGTCCTTGTCGAACTGACGGCCCTGGTCATCGAATCCGTGGGTCATCTCGTGACCGATAACCACTCCGATAGCGCCGTAGTTCTCGGCATCGTCGGCCTGCGGGTTGAAGTAGGGGGCCTGCAGAATGCCGGCCGGGAAGCAAATTTCGTTGGTGGTCGGGTTATAATAGGCGTTGACGGTCTGCGGCGACATGTACCAGCGGTCGCGGTCGACGGGCTTGCCATAGTCGGCGGTGTTGAGGTCGGCATTGAACTTGATGGCGGCCTGAACGTTCTGCCAGTACGACTTCGACGGGTCGATGGTCAGCGCTGAGTAGTCGCGCCATTTGTCGGGATAGCCGATCTTGATGGTGAATTTTGCGAGTTTCTCCAGAGCGCGAGCCTTGGTCTCGTCGCTCATCCAGGTCAGATTCTGTATGTGCTGCCCGAGAGCTGTCTGAAGGTTTTTCACAAGCGTGAGCATGTGTTCCTTGGCTTCGGGCGGGAAATAGCGGGCAACGTACAGCTCACCGAGAGCCTCGCCCATCATGCCGTTAGGGACGGAGAGAGCGCGCTTCCACCGCGGCGACTGCTGCTGCACGCCCGACATCACCTGCGCAAGTGCAAATTCGGCGTCGACGAAGTCGTCGCTCAGATACGAAGCGGCCGACTGGAGGTACCCGGCCGTGAGATAATCGCGGATGGCCTTTTCGGAGTATGTCCCGAGAATGTCGTTCACGGCTTCGAGCGATTTGGGCTGGCCTATGATCACGGTGTCGATATCGTTGATGCCCTGCTTTGCGAAGTAGCGGCGGAGGTCGACGTTGGGGTATTTGCCCGCGAGGTCTGCCATCGACATGGGATTGTAGCTTGCAGCGGGATCGCGGAGTTCCTCGCGCGACATGGCAGCCTTTGCGAGTGCGGTCTCGATGTCGATGACATTTGCCACGAAATCATAAGCCGCGCGGTCGTCCATGCCGATGAGGTTGGCAAGGCGGTGGAGATAGTTGCGGTAGGCCATCAGCACCTTGACTGTGTTCTCGGAATTCTCGAGATAGTAGTCGCGGTCGCCGAGGCCGAGGCCGCCCTGCCCCCAGTACATGACGTTGCGGTTGGCATCCATCATGTCCGATTCGACGTAAGTACCGAAGAAACCGCTTATGCCGGGCATAGTGGCGAGCAGGTCCACAACCTGGCCGCGGGGAGTATTGGCTATAATCTGAAGGTCCTCGAAAACCGGTGCGGCGCCCTCGCGGTTGAGGCGCAAAGTGTCCATGCCGAGCGCGTAGAGGTCGGCGATCTTGCGGGCGTTTGTACCTTCGGCCTCTTTCGAGGCGTCGAGTCCGAGTACGAGGTCGCGCACCTGGGTACGGTTAAGTTCGGCGAGCTGATCGAAGGTGCCGAAACGCGAAAATTCGTCAGAAAGCGGATGCGCATTCATCCAGCCGCCGCACGCGTACTGATAGAAGTCAGTGCATGGGCAAACCGACGGGTCAAGATTGGCCCGGTCGACGCCTTTGGGCGTCACAGCCGACGCTCCCAATGGCAGAATCATAGACATGGCCATAGCAGCCATAAAGTTTCTATTCATTTTACTGTAAATTTGTTTTCTACAAAATTACGAAAATTATGCCGAACGACAGGGGCTTTTACCGAAGATATTTTTCGTAGAAATCAATATATGCTTCGTTGACAAGGCGGTTGCCCCCCGGAGTAGGATAGTCGCCGGAGAAGTACCAGTCGCCGGGATGATCCGGAATGGCCTTGTGCATCCCTTCGAGCGTCTGGTACAGTATTTCGACCTGTGCGCGGGGCGGGTTTTTGCTTTCCTCTACGAGAAGACGTGCGATGCGCTCCGATATCTCCTTGTCGGTGAACGGCGCGTAGATGGCCTTGACACAGTTGATTCGTTCGCTGTCGGGCAGTTCGCGCTGACGGAGGCATTCGCGGTATGTTTCCTCGATGACTGAGTTGCGGCCGGTCTCCTGCAGCAGGCGGATGGCGGCGTGAAAGGCGATGAACTGGCCCAGGCTCGACATATCGATGCCGTAGTAATCGGGGTAGCGTACCTGAGGCGACGAGCTGACTATGATGATACGCTTCGGATTCAGCCGATCGAGCTGGCGCAGAATGGATTCGCGCAGGGTGGTGCCGCGGACTATGCTGTCGTCGATTACCACAAGATTGTCCTCGCCGGGACTTACCGTGCCGTAGGTCACGTCGTAGACGTGTGCGACCATGTCGTTGCGCGACTCACCTTCGGTAATGAACGTACGCATCTTTACGTCCTTGACAGCTACTTTCTCGGCGCGTATACGCCGGGCGAGAATCTGTGAGAGTCTTTCGTCGGTCAGCGTGCCGTCGGCCGCATGGCTGCGGATATCCTCAAGCTTACAGCGGTCGAGTCTGCTCTCGAGCTTCCCGAGCATACCGAAGAAAGCAGCTTCGGCCGTGTTGGGGATGTAGGAAAAGACAGTGTGCTCGACGTCGTAGCTGACCATTTTCAGCAGGTCGCCGACGAGGTTGGCACCCAGAGCCTTGCGCTCGCTGTAGATGTCGGCGTCGCTGCCTCGCGAGAAGTAGATGCGCTCGAACGAGCACTGGCGGTTGTCGCCTTCAGGGAGTATTCGGCTGAGACTTACGTCGCCGGCCTTGTTGACGATGAGCGCTTCGCCGGGACGTAGCGGCGACACCTTGTCGATGGCTACGTCGAAGCATGTCTGGATGACGGGGCGTTCCGAGGCGAGTACCACGACCTCGTCGTCGACGTAGTAGAAGGCCGGGCGTATGCCGTGGGGGTCGCGCAGGGCGAACATATCGCCCGAGCCTATGGCGCCGCACATGACATATCCGCCGTCCCACTCCGGAGCCACCGGGCCGAGCACACGGGTCAGGTCGAGTTTGTCCTCAATGGTCAGTGCCAGAGTAGGGTCCTCGAGTTTATCGCGGTATTCGCGGTAGAGACGGTGGTTTTCCTTGTCGAGCGCGAATCCGAGCTGCTCGAGCAGCATGTTGGTGTCGCTGTATATGCGCGGATGCTGGCCAGTGGCCACTACGTTGTCGAACATCTGCGATACGTTGGTCATGTTGAAATTGCCGCAAAGCATTATCGAGCGCGAGCGCCAGTTGTTGCGTCGCAGCACGGGGTGTGCGTAGCAGATGCCGCTCTTGCCGGTTGTGGAGTAGCGCAGATGTCCCATGTAGAGGTTGCCGATATAGGGTACGTACTCCTCGACTTCGTTCGCATTCATCGAATTGAAATCGTGAGGTATCTCGTCGAATATACGGCCGAAGATTGTCGGGATGGCATCCTTGCCAAGAGCGCGGTCGCGGAAGATGAGCTCGTGGCCGGCCGGTGCGTGAAGCTTGATGACGCCCACGCCGGCGGCTTCCTGGCCGCGGTTGTGCTCCTTCTCCATCATCAGATAGAGCTTGTCGAGTCCGTAGCTGTATGTGCCGTATTTCCGGCGGTAGTATTCAAGTGGTTTGCGCAGCCTGATCATGGCTACGCCGCATTCGTGTTTAAGTGGTTCCATTAACGGATAAAGAGTAGTTCGCGGTATTTGGGAAGAGGCCACATCTCGTTGTCGACCATCAGCTCGAGTTTGTCGATATGTCGGCGGATGATCTCCATCGGGGGCACTACGTTATCGTGGTATGCGACGGCTTTCTCGCGCTCGTTTGTCAGCGCATTGGCTGCCTTGCGGGCGTCGATCATACGGTCGGTCTCGGTCTTGATGATGTCCATATGGTCGCTGATCTTCTCGATAGTATCGAGATCGTGCGCTACGATCTTAGCTCCTTTCACTCCGGGGAAAAGCGACTTGACTTTCACCACGTTGTCGACAAGCATCGACTGATAGCGCGTGGCGACCGGTATAATATGGTTGATGGCCAGGTCGCCGAGTACACGGGCTTCGATCTGGACTTTCTTGGCGTACATGTCCCACTTGACCTCGTTGCGGGCCTGAAGCTCGACCTCCGAGAACACGCCGGTGCGGCGGAACATTTCTACCGAGGACGGACGGAGGTAAGCGTCGAAGATCTTGGGAGCCGACGTCTCGCAGTCAAGTCCGCGGGCAGCCGCCTCGGCTTTCCATTCTTCGGAGTAGCCGTTGCCGTCGAAATGGATTGCTTTCGATGACTTGATCAGGCGTCGGAGCTCCTCGAGGATGGCGTCGTCGAGATTCTTGCCCTTGGCGGTTTCGGCGGTGACTTTTTCGTAGAACTTGTTGAGCTGATCGGCTACGGCGGCATTGAGCACGATCATGGAGCATGCGCAGTTGGCCGACGAGCCCACAGCTCGGAATTCGAAGCGGTTGCCGGTGAAAGCAAACGGCGACGTGCGGTTGCGGTCGGTGTTGTCGATCAGGATCTCCGGAATCTGCGCGAGGCCCACCGATACTCCTTCTTTCTTGGCGATAGCGCTCAGCTGGGCTTTGGTCGCATTCTCGAGCTTATCGAGAATGTCGGATATGGCTTTGCCGGTGAATATCGATATGATTGCCGGAGGTGCTTCGTTGGCTCCCAACCGGTGGCAGTTCGTCGCCGACATGATCGAGGCTTTGAGCAGGCCGTTGTGGTCGTGTACGGCAGCCATCACATTAATAATAAATGTGAGGAACTGCAGATTGTCGCGGTCGGTCT
>CAJJQT010000045.1 GCA_905193995.1 uncultured Porphyromonadaceae bacterium
AAGGCTCTCGGCGTCCGCAATGCCGCGGAAGTCACCGGCGATCCGCCTACATTTTACAGCCACTCCACCACCAACGTCAGCTACGGATACACGCAGTTCATCTCCGGAGGTACGGGCAACTGGCGCCGCGACAACTGGATCTTCGCACAGGCCGACTCGGTCATCGCCACCCTCAGGCAGCCCTTCGTCGCCACCGTCATTACCCTGACAATGCACGACCCCTACAAGAGCATCACCGGCAGCCGCACAGCCATTTCATCGGACAAGCGCTTCGTGCAGGACGATCTCAACTACATGGAGGAGGTACACCTCTTCGACAGCCGCCTCGGACAGTTCCTCGATGGCCTCAGACGCCGCGGACTCTACGACAGCTCCGTCATAGTCATCGCGTCCGATCATGAGCCGCGCCGCACTGCCCTCGGGCCCGATTTCTTCACCGACGACATCCTGTTCATGGTCCTCAACAGCGGAGCTTCGCTCGTGACCGACCGCGTCATCGGCCAGATCGACGTTTTCCCGACCGTCCTCGACCTCATGGGCGTCGCCGACTATCCCTATCCGGGCCTCGGCACAAGCATAGTGGCCGACACCACCCGCCACGGCCTTGTCGACCTCTACGGCACGGTCATCGACGCGCCCGCCGACTCCACCGATCTCCGCCGCGCCTGGGACATCTCAGAGCTCCTCCTCGAAGGCCGCTATTTCTGAAAAGTCCCTAAAGTCCTTATAGACCTTACCCGCCGCGCTTGTTTTTCAGCGATTTTGCCGACTTTTTTGGCTTTCCCGCATTTTTTCGTTATCTTTGCGGGTAATATTAACCCGGCAACCGACCTCCCCCGACGATGAACAAGCTTCAACTCTACATATACAAGTCGCTGCGTGGCTTCAAGGCCGTGCGGAACATCAACCCCGCCGAAAACATCCAGCGCCATATCCACGATATGCGCCATGCCCTGGAGATCCTCGACTACGACCCCGCCGAAAAGTATCTCTTCTACCTGATCAGCTACATCGACGAAGGCGCCTTCTTCACCATCCTGCGCACAATCCCCGACCAGCCCCTCAACCACCTGGCCACCTCGATTTTCGTACCCAACGGGCTGCAGATCACACCCGACGAGATGAGCGACATCGTCCGCCGCACCACACGCATGGTGTCTAATCCGGCCGTCACGCCCGACGAGCTCAACGAGCTCCACACACTCTTCGCCAAGGAATACGACGTGGTGCCCGACGCGCCGTCGACCGTTGCGTCGATGGGACGCAAGTTTGCCTGTTGCCGCTACGGAGGAGACACCGGCCGCCAGCTCGACGACTTCTTCGGCAAAAACCTCTATCAGACCGCCTACCTGCCCTACGAAGGCGTCATGCTCGTAGATGCCGAACTCGGCGTGACTGCCGATGCCGACGACCTCACCGACCTGCAGCCTGCTGTAAACGTGTCGCTGCTGCCCCCCGAGGAAAATCCCGGCGGTTTCACTCCCCACATATTCCACCGGGCTTTTACCCGACCCTTCCTGGTGCCGCTCGGACAGGATATCACTGTCACATGGAAGCGTCAGGGATTCGAAGACCGCCAGCAGGAGATCACCGTCGAATCCGACGGCATGGTCGTTCCCCCCATCGACACCGACGACAGCCGCAAGGCCATATCACCCGCCACTTTCTTCATCACCTCGCACGCTTCGAAAGCCCCTGTCCACGACGCTGTCATCACCGTCAACGGCATCGAGATCAACGAGCAGAAGACATTCACTCTGGCCGAACTTAAAAACGCCGACGTCACCGTCCAGGCGCCCGGCTATTCACCCTACCACCTCCGCTGCGACCTCGCCGCCACCACCCAGGCCCTGATACAGCTCCCGGAGATGCGCAAGATCTACCGGTTCGAGCTACCCGTCAAGACCAGCGAGCTCGGCGCGCCCATACGTTTCGAGATACACACCAAGCGCGAGATAACCGACAGCCCCATCGAAGGCTATTCGCTCAACGACTCAATACAGGAAGGCGCCACCCGCGTCAACCATCTCATGTTCACCGGCAATTCGTGGCTCACCGCGCCGCGCCGCACACTCATCGCCTGCGCGGCAGCCCTCGTCCTCGGCTTCCTCCTCGGCTGGCTCCTCATGGGCGGTAGCGGAGAAAATGGAGAGCAGGCTTCCATCGCGCAGCCAGGAGAGCAGGCGTCCTCGCCTGCGGCCCCTGGAAAGCAGGCTTTCCAGCCTGCGACTCAAGACGCCAAGGTAACTTCTCCCCAAGACGCCAAGCCAACCGCCGCCGCGGCTGCTCTCGACTCCGCGGCCGCATATAAGGCCGCCATCCTCCGGACACTCGCCGACGTCGCGCAGCCCGCAGAGCAGGCTCATGGAAAGCAGGCTTTCCAGCCTGCGCCTAAAGCCGCCGGCCAAGCAGCCAAGCCTGCCGCCAACCAAGCAGCCAACGGCTCAGCTACCGACTACCTCGACTCGCACAAGGTATGGACCCGCTCCGAAATGGAGCAGTACCCCGACCTGCGCGGACTTTTCGACGACCTCAACAACTATCGCCGCGACGAAATCGTTGACAAATGGGCCCCCAAGCTCGCAGGCTCGAAAAACTTTACCCGCGTAGCAAACGCCATGCGCAACAGCCGTCAGAAGAACCGCACCCTCTCAGGCACGCACAACAAAGCCGGCGATGAAGCCATTACCTGGATCACCTACACCTACAAGGTCGATCCCTGACAGACTCCCGTCACCGACCGAATTCATGACCATAGAACAATCCCAGGCCGACCGGCCGACATAACTTACTGTCACACACAATGCTGAAGAAACTACTTATCCTCACAGCCGCAGTCGTCGCCTGCGCATCGGCTTCCGACGCCGCGACAACCATCAGCACCACCACCCGCGAGGGCCGCATAGTCACCGTCACCGCCATTTCGCCCGAGATCCTGCGCGTGACAAATGCCGCTCCCGGCGAGGAGCCCCTGCCATCGCGCGGCGTAGTCCTGCCCGAAGCGCCAGGCATAACCGCCTCGGCTACACTGGCAGGCCCTATGAAGATACTGTCGACTATCGACGGCATCACCGCCACAATCGACACCCGCACCGGAGTGCTCACCATCGCTTCCGGAGCCTCGAAAGTAATCACTGACGACGGTGCGCGCCCCCTATCGGGCGGACGCACGGCCATCAGCCTTGCCACCACTTCGGCCGGCTCGCTCTACGGCGCCGGAGAGCGCGGCCACAGCCTCGACCTGCGCGGCGACACCCTGATGATGTACAACCGCCAGAACTACGGATACACAGGTTCCGATCCCCGCATATCGCAGATGAACATCACCATGCCGCTCGTCCTGTCGTCCGACGGCTTCGCCCTGCTTTTCGACGACTACGCCCGCTCGGAGATGATCCTGGGCAACCCGATCGAATACATCACCGACAACCCGCACCCCGTCACATACTATTTCATCAACGGCACATCCACACTGGCCGACGTCACCGAGCAGCTGTCGGCCCTGACCGGCCGCCAGCCGCTGCCCCCCTTCTGGTCGCTGGGCTACATAACTTCAAAATACGGCTACCGCACTCAGGACGAGACTCTCGGCGTGGTCGACACACTCCAGCGCGCAGGCTATCCCCTCGACGGCATCGTGCTCGACCTCTACTGGTACGGCAAGGAACAGGACATGGGACGCCTGGCTTGGGATCCCGAGCAGTGGCCCGACCCAAGGGGGATGCTTGACGACCTGCGCCGCCGCAACGTCAACCTCGTCGCCATCAGCCAGCCCTACGTACTGCGCAACGGCCGCGGCATCGACAACTACAACGAACTCGACAGCAACAAGCTCATGCTCCTCGACTCGGCCGGCAACACCAAGGAGGTCAAGATATGGGTCGGCGAAGGCGGCATGTTCGACGTCTCAAACCCCAAGACCCGCAGCTGGCTCTCCGACCGATACCGGCAGCTCACCGAGACCGGCATCGGCGGCTGGTGGGGCGACCTCGGCGAGCCCGAAGTCCATCCGTCGGGAGGCGTACACAGCAACGGTCTCTCCACCGAGCTCTACCACAACCAGTACGGCAACGACTGGAGCGAGATCATCTACGACATGTGGACCCGCGAGTATCCGGGGCGCCGTCTGATGACGATGATGCGCGGCGGCACGACCGGTCTGCAGCGCTACAGCGTCTTCCCCTGGTCGACCGACGTATCGCGCTCGTGGGGCGGACTCGAACCCCAGGTGCGCATCATGCTCAATTCGGGCCTGAGCGGACTGGGCTATATGAGCCACGACGTGGGCGGCTTCGCAGTCGATCCCGAATCTCCCTATCTGCCCGAGCTCTACGTCCGCTGGCTTCAGCTCGGCCTGTTCTCTCCCGTCCTGCGCACCCACGCCCAGCAGTTCGCCGAGCCGTACAAATATCCGCAGTACGCTCCGATCATCGAGCGCATCATCAAGGAGCGCTACCGCTGGCTGCCCTACAACTACACCCTGGCATGGGAAAACGCATCCAAGGGCTATCCGCTGGTGCGGCCGCTCAATTTCACAGAGCCGTCGACCCGGGCTTACGACGGCATCTCCGATGAATTTCTGTGGGGCTCAGAAGTGCTGGTCGCCCCGGTCATGACCGAGGGCGCTACCGAACGCCCCGTCACCTTCCCGGCCGGCAAGTGGGTGGCTCTCGACGCGCCCGACACCGTCTACGAGGGCGGCACGACCGTCACCGTCGACGCTCCGCTCGACAAGATTCCGCTCTTCGCCCGCGCCGGCGCGTTCATCCCCATGGCCGACTATAAGATGAAGAGCACGGCCGACTACAATCCCGGCCGCCTGACCGTCAACTACTATCCCGTGGCCGGAGAAAACTCGTCGTTCACGCTCTACGACGACGACCGGATCGGCGCCGACAACCTCGCCGGGCGCCAGTACCGCCTCATCACCTTCACCGGAAGCGAGAGCGGACGCCGCATCGCCATCGAGTCGGCAGGCACCTATGCGGGCGCTCCGTCGACGGTCGAGATCACCCTGGTGATCCACCGCGTGGCCGCCGGCACCACCTACCGCGTCAACGGCCGCAGCGTCAAGTCGCGCTACAACGAAGCCGACGGCACCCTCACCCTCTATCTCCGATGGCCGGTCAACCGCCCCGTAATCATCGAGGCCGCCGACCTCCGTCTCAAGTAACACCCGTAAATATCCGGCTATAAAAGCTGAATCAGCTAAAAACGCAAGCATTATGTTCTCAGGAATTGTTGAAGAAGCCGCTGCCGTCGTCGCCGCCGAACGCCGCGACGGCAACCTGCGGCTGCGCGTGAAAGCGTCGTTCGCCGACGAACTTTCCATAGACCAGTCTGTCGCCCACAACGGCGTGTGCCTCACCGTAGTGGCTGTCTTTCCCGACTCCACATACGAGGTCACGGCCATTCAGGAGACCCTCGACCGATCCAACCTCGGACTGCTCGCTCCGGGCGATCTGATCAACCTCGAACGCTCGATGAAGATCGGCGGACGCCTCGACGGCCACATAGTCCAGGGTCACGTCGACTGCACCGCCCGCTGCACCGCCATCGAGGATGTCGAGGGCAGCCGCTACTTCCGCTTCGAATACGCAGTCAGCGACGAGATGCGCCGTCAGGGCTATCTGACGGTCGAGAAAGGCTCGGTGACGGTCAACGGCGTCAGCCTCACCGTCTGCGACTCGGAGCCGGGCGCATTCCGGGTGGCCATCATACCATATACGCTCGAGCACACCAACTTCTGCCGCATCGCCGAAGGCACGGTCGTCAACCTCGAGTTCGACATCCTCGGCAAGTACATCGCGGCCATCATGCCGCAGTGAGCGGAACCGGCTGTCAGTCGCGGAAGGTCACAAGCTTGTTGTACAGGAAATTGAGCAGCGTGTACAGCACGTTGCCGATCAGCGTTGCCACGCCGTAGCCCGACAGCACGAACCAGCCGAGGTCAAATTCCATTCGGCCCAGGGGCGACTGCGTCATGACCCATACGGCCAGCAGCTGGGCGCCGTAGCAGGCTCCGAAGCCCGCGGCGAAGCGAAGAGCCTCGCGGCGGCAGCGGCCGTGCGAGCGGAAGACCCACGCGCGGTTCCACAGAAAGGAGTTGACGACGCCCGCCGCATATCCCAGCGCGTTGCTCAGATACAGATTCCAGCCAAATACCGACTTGCACACGAAGATGACGCCCAGCGTCACCAATGTGTTGATCACACCCACCAGGCAGTACTTCACAAACCGCCGGATATCGCCGTTCCTTATCGCGGTCGAGCTCATTTCAGCCTTTTCTGAGCCTCGGTCAGAGCCGCCTTGCGCTCCCGGTCGCGTTGCAGCCGCGGATAGGCGCGGCAAAGGTCCTTCAGGAAGCATTTGTCGCACTGCGGGTTGCGTGCCTTGCACACGTAGCGTCCATGGAGTATCAGCCAGTGGTGGGCCGTGGCTATGACATCCTCGGGCAGCTTGCTCACGAGCGTCTTCTCGGTCGACAGCGGCGTGCGGCTCTTTGTCGTCAGCCCCAGCCGCTCGGCCACGCGGAACACGTGCGTATCGACGGCCATCGTCGGGCGGTCGAATATCACGGAGAGCACCACATTGGCCGTCTTGCGGCCCACGCCCGGCAGCGACAGCAGCGCGTCGAAATCGTCGGGCACCTTACCTCCGAACTCGTCGACGAGGCGCCGCGCCATGCCCTGGAGCGACTTTGTCTTGTTGTTGGGGTACGATACCGATTTGATCTTTTCGAAAACTGCTTCGGCAGGCGCCGCAGCCAGAGCGCCGGGAGTCGGGAAAGCCTCGAAGAAAGCCGGAGTCACCATATTCACGCGCTTGTCCGTGCACTGCGCCGACAGGATCACAGCCACGAGCAGCTGATAGGGATCAGCATAATGAAGTTCGGTCCGCGGCGCAGGCATATGCTCGCGGAAACGCTCCACAACACGGGTATACCGTTCGTCCTGACGCATCAGATCCGCGTTCCGGCGAATTCATCGAGGAAGCGTACATCGTTCTCCGAGAAAAGCCGCAGGTCATTGACCCTGTACTTCAGGTTGGTGATACGCTCGATGCCCATGCCCAGGGCGAAGCCGCTGTAGACTTCGGGATCTATGCCGCAGGCCTTAAGGACGTTGGGGTCGACCATGCCGCAGCCCAGGATCTCGACCCAGCCCGTACCCTTGCAGAACGAGCATCCCTTGCCGCCGCAGAGGTCGCAGCTGATGTCCATCTCGGCCGACGGCTCGGTGAATGGGAAGTAGCTCGGACGCAGACGGATTTTGGTGCCGTTGCCGAACATTTCGCGGGCAAAATAGTCGAGTGTCTGCAGGAGGTCGGCGAAGGTCACGCCCTTGTCGACGTAGAGTGCCTCGACCTGATGGAAAAAGCAGTGTGCGCGGGCGGAGATAGCTTCATTGCGGTAAACGCGGCCCGGGCAGACGATGCGGATCGGCGGCTCGGTGTGCTCCATCACGCGCGACTGCACCGACGACGTGTGGGTGCGCAGCAGCACGTCGGGCATGCGGTTGATGAAGAAAGTGTCCTGCATGTCGCGTGCCGGATGGTCGGCAGCGAAGTTGAGCGACGAGAACACGTGCCAGTCGTCCTCGATATCCGGGCCCTCGGCGATCGAGAAGCCCAGGCGACGGAAGATGTCGATGATCTCCTCGCGCACCAGCGACAGCGGATGACGGGTGCCGACAGCCATCGGAGCTGCCGTGCGGGTCAGGTCGAGGCCGCTGAGATCGTCCCCGGCGGCTGTGAGCTGCTCGCGCAGCTCGTTGATGCGGTCGGTGGCGGCGGTCTTCAGCTCGTTGATCGCCTGACCTACGGTGCGCTTGTCCTCGGCGGGCACGTTGCGGAAATCGTTCATCAGGGCAGGTATAATACCCTTCTTACTGAGATATTTGATGCGCAGAGCCTCCACTTCGGCCGCGTCGGCGGCCGTGAGCGCAGCTATCTCTGAGCGTAAATTGGCTATTTTCTCTAACATCACGTGATTATTACTTAAGTGGTGCAAAGTTACGTAAAATTCGCGAAGAATGCATAATTGTGGGGAATGTTTCTGATGTATCGGATGTAATTGATGCGGTTGGTCTGACTTATGGTTTTGGATTATGCCCTGTACATTGTGAGCCGGGCCGGGTGCCATAGCCCGCTTTCGAGGTGGCGCAGGGCCACGAGAGCCTGCGAGTGGGCCCGGTCGGCGCGGCCGTCGGCTGCGGCGCTGTATACGATATGGAGTGTCAGGAGGGTGACGGCGTCGGTCAGCGCCGCCTTCGCGCCGTCGGCATCGACAGGGAGAGTGTCTGGAGCGAGCGCACACAGTTCGCCGCCGGCGGCGTCGGGTTTCCACCCGGAGAAGGCCAGATACGACATAGCGGCACTGAAGGCCGACCGTACGATTACACGCAGTGCCGGAGCCTGGGCCGGCGACAGGATATTGGTTGTGTCACCGCCGCCGGTGTCATTGACATAGCTGTGGAGGGCCGAGACTGCGTAAAGACGCTCAAGCACCTCGTTAGTGAAAATTGTGATTTTCATAGTAAAAGGATTACGTTTGTGATTAAGATTACGGTTAATTTTGTGATTGCGATGCAAAATTACAATTAATATTTATTTTACGCAAGTATTCTTGCGATTATTTTTATTCAAACGGTCATTTTTAACATTTGACACAGCATTTTGGCGCTGGCAGCCTTGCGGATTCAAAAAAAAGTCGTAACTTTGCATCGGGTAAGTCCTACACGACCAGCTCCCCGAGAATCCCCCAGGTCTTGACCGAAGCAAGGGTATTGGGTCGTAGCGGTGCGATGTAGTAAGCTTACCCTTTTTTATTTGTATATCATACCGTAAATAAATATGCGTTCGCCCGAAGAAGTCAAAGACTGTACCCTCCTGGGCAATCAGGGGGTCAAATATCCCACGCAGTACTGTCCCGAAATACTCGAGACATTCCCCAACAAACATCCCGAAAACGAATACCTGGTGACGTTCAACTGCCCCGAATTCACCTCGCTGTGCCCCAAGACGGGGCAACCCGATTTCGCCGAGATCATCATCAGCTACATTCCGCGCATCAATATGGTCGAGAGCAAGAGTCTGAAACTCTACCTCTTCAGCTTCCGCAACCACGGCGACTTCCACGAGGACTGCGTGAACATCATCATGAAGGATCTCGTGAAGCTGATGGACCCGAAGTATCTCGAAGTCCGCGGCATATTCACGCCCCGCGGCGGCATATCCATCTATCCATTCGCCAACTACGGCGACGCCGACCACCAGGACCTGGTCCGGGCGCGGTTACTCGCCATGTTCCCCACGCGCTGACCATGGAAAAGGACTCACTGCTCATAGCCAGCGGCGGCATGGACTCCACCACCATGCTCTACGAATTCGCCGACCGTATAGCCCTGGCCGTCACCTTCAACTACGGCTCTAACCACAACGCCCGCGAGATCGAATGCGCCCGCTACAACTGCGCCAGGCTCGAAATCCCCCTGCTGGTGATCGACCTGCCCTTCATAGGCGAGATCTTCAACAGCTCGCTGCTCCAAGGCGCCGACGCCATCCCCGAGGGCAACTATGACGACGAGAACATGCGCTCGACGGTCGTACCTTTCCGCAACGGCATCATGCTCGCCATAGCGGCCGGCATCGCCGAAAGCAAGGGACTGAAACACGTGATGATGGCCAACCACGGAGGCGACCACGCCATCTACCCCGACTGCCGCCCCGGCTTCGTACGGGCCATGTCGGCGGCCATCAGCGCCGGCACTTACGAGGGCATCACTCTCGAATCGCCCTACACCGACATTACCAAAAGCGAGATAGCCGCCCGCGGCGGCCGCCTCGGCATCGACTACGGCCACACATATTCCTGCTACAAGGGCGGCAAACTCCACTGCGGCCGATGCGGCACCTGCACTGAGCGCCGCCAGGCCTTCCGCGACGCCGGCCTACCCGACCCCACCCTCTACGAGGAATAGCTATAATAGCTACTATACCAC
The DNA here is from genome assembly GCA_905193995.1 of uncultured Porphyromonadaceae bacterium. Taxonomy (GTDB): domain Bacteria; phylum Bacteroidota; class Bacteroidia; order Bacteroidales; family Muribaculaceae; genus CAG-873. The sequence goes on from CAJJQT010000045.1 coordinate 10,002, forward strand.
TAAACACGACAGGGGAGCGCCGCGGCGCTCCCCTGTCGTGTATTGGTGAGTGACGGATCAGAGATCCCAGA
>CAJJQT010000046.1 GCA_905193995.1 uncultured Porphyromonadaceae bacterium
GTTCAGTTTACTTTACGGTCACCTTCGTGGCGGTCGTGCCCTGGCGGCGGATGTAGATGCCTGGGGTGAGCTCGCCGCTGACGCGGATGCCCTGCAGGTTGAAGTACTCTGCACCGGCGGCAGCGTCGGCCTCGATGTCGGCCACGCCCGAAGTCGTGCCGTCTGCCTTGATCTCGCGGTAAGCAGTCAGGCGGGCGTTGCCCTTGGTGTCAACCGTGCGGACAAACACTTTGTTGCCTTTGTTCTCCTGGAGGTTGAGGTTGATGTAGCCCTTTTCGGCGGTCGTCCATTCGTGCGAGTTATCGTAGCTCGAATCAGCTGCGTCCTCGGCCAGCGCATTGATGCCCGGTTGGGCAGCGACCGTAGGCTCCAGGCGATACTGCAGCGTAGCACCCTGGGTCGTGTAGAACATCAGATACTCCCCATCTTCTTCCATCACGATCTTTTCAGCGCCGGTCGGCATCGTTACGTCGAACTCAATCGGAGTCTCGGCGTTGAACCGTACGTAATAGTTGTCGGCGGAAGTGCGGCTGACAGTTATCGCATTGGTTGCAGCCGAAGCTGTTGCCGCGGCGTCTTCGGTTACTGTAGCGCCGGTGAGGCAGACATAGTCGGCGGTCGGTTTCAGTGTTATACGGCCCGAAAGATCGTTGATCTGAGGCTCGTGGCGCACTACGTTCACGGTGGCCGTTGTGCCGTTGTGATAGAACGAGACTTCGCCGTTGTTTAGAGCCGGATCGCGGGCCACTTCCCACGAGGTAGCAGTCTCGGGAATCAGACCCTCGAAAGCATCGTTATATCCATTCGAGCTGGTGCCCTTGTACATAATCAGCAGGTTGTCGCCCAGTTTGATGGCAGTGACAGGAGCCGGTGCACTGACTTTCACTTTTGCTGCGCCCTGCAATCCTACACTCTTGTCGTTATGGTCAAACTTGCCGTACATCATTGTTTCTACGGTCTCCGTAACTTCCGGAGCTACAAAAAGCGCGTTTATGTCCGCAACCGTGATTTTAAGTTCCCCATCCAATACATTCTTATCATCAGTGTGGGGCTTGGCGTACAATACTTGATCCGCTAATGCACCTTTTGAATCTATCATGGGTAAGAAATTGACAAATCCGTGCGTGCCATTGATTGTACCGATTATTTTGCTAGTGCCCTGATAAATGTCATACGAGCCGCAATTGGCTGCATCCTCGATGTCAAATTCCGCATAGACATTGTTAGCTTCTGTACCCTTGCTGTCGGCAGCCTTAGCCACGCCGTACTTGACATTGGTAAACGAAACCACCGTCTTGGCCTCCCCGCCGCTGATCGTCAGCGGCTTGTAATCAATCTCAAGATAGGGCAAATATCCGTTTTTATCATTGATAATGCCAGTTGTTGATTCGTTATTGACAGCATATGCAGAGTGATTTATGCCATCGTTAGGCATAAAAGCATATTGCTGTGAAAAAGCAGTGTTATATATGTCATATTTTGGCGAAGTTGTCACCCAAGTAAGTACTAAATTTTGGCCTTCGTAAGTGAAAGGTTCATCGAATACAACAGTAACAGGAACTGTATAATCACCATAATAATATTCGAATATTTCATTCCAACCTGGTTCTGTACAATCTATTGAAACATGACCACGTACACCCTTTGAAAAGTCGAACCAAACTTCTTGATTATTCTCTTTAGGGAAAGTTGTTGCATCTGTATTTATAGCATAGACCTCTACCTCGAATGGTGCTTTCGAGTTAGGATAAAAATTGGATGTTTCCAGGAAAGCAGTTATTGAATAGATATTAGCCTTAGTTTCAGATGTCGCATTGGCTGAGTACAGTCCTGTAAGTTGAGATTGCAGGAAAAGAGATTGTGTTGTAGCTTTTGCATATTCAGGATTAAAAGGTAGTTTCAAGCTAGGTTTCGAATAATCACAAGCTTCTTTTGTTCCGATAGCGTGGCCTTTGACGAGGTCGCCCTCTGTAGCCGTCGGCCCAAGTTTCTCTACTTCTTCCTCATAGGTAAACTTCAGAGCCGGAATGTATTTGTGAACCGCAGCAGATGAAACAGACCCCGAAACGTTAGTATAAGCAGAATTATCATTAGCTTCATAAATAGTTGCATAATGATCAGTTAATGCACCTACCGTACCGTCGCCCCAATTTGATGATTCAACGAACTCGCTTTCTCCAATCCATGTCAGAAGTAAGCTTTTCCCTTCGTAAACCAAGGGCTCGTCAAGATCTATGGTGACTTTAAGGACTCCCCCTCCCATCATAGTAAAACTGCCCCACTCATCGTCCGTATTTCCATCCACTGACACGGATCCGGTTACTGATTGTGAATAATCAGTATACAAATATTTTCCGTTTTCTTCTGGAATGGCTTCCAGCTCAGTATTCTGAATGTAAGCGGTTGTTTTAAAAGTCTCACCATTCATAAAGATATGACCGCCTGTTTCATCTTTCACGAGGAAAGTTATTTTGCTGATCTTTGCTTTCGTGATGCCGTCGCTCGTGACATTATACAAGCCTTGAAGCTGGTCTTTTGTGTATATCGACTGCGAGCGCGAATAGGCATTACAAGCGGATGACGGCGCAAATGTATTGCCGTCCATCGCTTCCGGACTGTCGAAGCCGCAAACGCCCTTTTCGAGCGCTTGCGCCGGAAGTAGCGATGCCAGCGCCAGCAACGCGGTTAATATTAGCTTTTTCATAGTTTGTTTGGTTTGGAAATGATTGTTTTATAGGGCGGATGCCGCCGGGCCGCGAGAGCCCGGCAGCTTCCGTCGGTTTTTAGCGGATTATGACCTTGCGGGCCTCCGAGCCGGTGCGGCGGATGTAGAGGCCGGGCGCGGGCTGGCCGTCGACTACCTGGCCTTGCAGGTTGTAGAGCACTGCATCGGTGGCCTGAGCGTCGGCGTCGACCGAGCTGATGCCGTCGCCGACGGTGTAGACGAACTTCGCTACCGGCACGAACTTGTTCGGGCCCTGATAGTCCTCCTGAATGCCTGTGTCATAGACCTTTTCGAAGCCGTAGCGGTCGGAGCCCATCTCCATGACGGTGTAGCCGCGGGTCTTTACGCAGTACGATACGCGCGCCTGTGCCTCGCCGTCGTTGAGGCGGTCGCTCCACGCCGTGATCAGCAGGTTCTTGCCCGTGTAGGGCAGCGGCTTGTCGAGCACGAAATGGATTTCCTCGTCCTCGTAGTAGTACAGCTCCACGTAGTAGTCGGGGATGTTGCTGTACGACGTCGACGGGTCATAGTCGATCCACATGTAGTTGTCCGTGCCGGGTTTCTTCTGGAATTCATCCTGGTCGGTGTTCTCGATGTAGAGCTTCAGGTCGGCCAGCACCTCGACGGTCGAGCCGTTGTCGCCGTACTTGAACACCACTTCGGTCACCGAGCCGTTGTCCTCGGCCAGCGGCGTCAGGAAGTCGGCGCCGTAGATGATCTGGATGCCCGAATACCGGGTGTAGAACTGGAAGGGGGCAAATTCCCACCACGAGCCTTCGCCTATCTTGGCTTCCTCGTCGCCGGGATTGTCGAAATTGCCCACGGTGAACGACCGTGTGCCGTCCTCGGCCGCTGTCTGGGCCACGGCGCCCGTCGCGGTCATCGCCGCCAGCGCCATCATTATCATTGTCTTTTTCATATTCTGGAGAGCAGGCTTTCCAGCCTGCGGTTTTATGGAAAGTAAAGGAGTGAAGGCGTCCTCGCCTTCACACCGGTATGCTGCAGTAATTTTTACAGCTTGATTTTCTCGACTTTCGTGCCCTGGCGGCGGATATAGATGCCGGGTGCGAGATCGCCCTCGACGCGTACGCCCTGCAGGTTGAAGTACTCGGCCGGTGCTGCCCCGTCGGCCTCGATGCCCTCGACGCCGGCGCCTAAGATCACATGCTCGAGCGGCGAGTAGTCGCTGTAGTAGGTGTCATACTCGTACGGATCCTCCGGGTCGGTGTACACCACCGAGATGGCCATCACGTCGTAGGCCAGATGGCTGGCGCCGTTCTGGAATTTCATGTCCTCGAAGCGCCACGACGTCGCCGGCTGCTCGATGTCGGTCTCGCCGACCTCGACCAGGCGCAGGAAGGTCTCGCCGGCCTTGAAATGCTGCTCCACGGCGAAATCGTCGATGAAGTCGAAACAGTCGGTGTACAGACCTTCGGGGTCATCCATGATGCCGAAGTCGGTCATCACGATGAACGTGTCGTGCGTGCCGTTGGTGAACTCCACGTCGAAGTCGTTCGAGCCCGTGCGCGTCAGCGTCAGCATCTTGGTCTCTTCCGTCGAGCCGTTCGACGTCACCTGCACCTGTGCGCCGGCATAGCCGGTGATCGACAGATGCACCGTGAACTTGCCGCCGTCGGCCGTCAGGTCGATGTAGGGCGAATAGATGACGCCGCTCACCATGCCGCGGGCGAACACCGGCAGGAAGCCCGACCAATCGGGCGTCTCCGTGAAGTTGTATTCAGTGAAATCGATGTAGAAGTCGTCAAGGTAGGCCGGTTCCTGGAATGTGCCGATTCCGACCAGGTTGAAACCCTCGCTCAGCACTATGTAGTCGCCTTCGGCAGCGATCGCGACGGGTTCATAGCACGTCACCTGGTACACGTCGGCGCCTGCTACGGCCTCCCAATTGGCCGTAAATCCGGTAGTGGTGACATCAGTCGCCGCCTTCACGACGGGCGTCTTGACTGTGACGCCTGCTTTCATCGGCGCCGTCTTGTGCATGGCCGCTCCCGCGGTCGCGCACGTTGCCATAATTAGAAATAACGACAGGTAAAGTTTTTTCATAGACATTTTAATTAAAAGATCAGGTTGCAAATTTATGTTTAATTTTACAAAGTGCAAACAAAAATCCCAAAAAAATAAGAAATTTGCAAAAAAATCACAAAAATCATGGCACTGAGCTGCCCCGGCAACCGCCGGAGGCGCTTTGCAAAGCAAAGAAAGCAGGCTCGAAAGCCTGCTTTCCAAGTCGCCGATATGCGGCCCTTTAAGTCAGTTATCTGATGACAATCTTTTCGACGGCAGAACCCTGGCGGCGGATATAGAGGCCGGGTGCGAGGTCGCCCTCGACGCGCACGCCCTGCAGGTTGAAGTATTCTGCCTTCGCGTCGCTGTCGGCCGTGAGATCGCTCACGCCTTCTGACGTTTTGGTGATGACGACCTTGAACGCGTCGTTATACCCGGCGAACAGCGGCGACATTGTGTTGGCCGGGCGCATCATAAGCGTCATGCGCGGAAATGTGACAGTCGCAGTATTGTTGTCGTAGGCGATGCTGCCCCAGTAGCCCCGCTCGGTGATCTGCTCGTCGCTGCGCCCGTTGATGATGTTGTAGTGGGCGGCGCTTCCCGCGATCATTCTTACACCGTCGTCATACGTTATGTCGGTCGGATTGATTTCGATATATACCTTGTCGGGGCGCTCGGCGTTTATCACGAAGAACGAGTTGACTTCGCCGTCGACCGCCTGAAGCTTGGAATATGCCTTGGTAAACTGGTCGTCGGTTGTCCACGGGTTGATGAGTCGGAAAATGTCCTTTCCGTTGTATTTCTGAACCCTGACGTTCGGCACAGTGATGATGGGGAATTCATCGTAGTACGACGAGAGATAGTCGTCGGTGAAGTCGGCTGTGCCGTAGTCGCTCCAGTTGCTGTCGAAGTCATATGTGCCGATATTGTATTCCTTGGCACCCTCTTCGCCCTCATAGGTCATCACCACGGTGTAAGTGCCGGCTGCCGCGAGGTCGAAGTAAATGGCTTCGGGCTTGTCGACTGTGGGTATGCCGCCGTCGGCCTGCTGGGCTTCAATCACGGCCTTGAGCTCATCGCCCGGCTCGCCGACCGGGTCAAGTTCATATGCTTTCGGATAGATCTGTACCTTTACGTTTGCGGCGTCGACAAAGGCCGGTTTTACTTTAAGCCGTCTTGCATCCTTCGTTTCGCCGATGATATCGAGTGATGTGCGGTAGTCCTTATATTCGCCTTCGAGCTGTACGGTCTCGTTGCCGAAGCCCACCACATTGTCGATTACGTCAGGGTCATCGACATAATAGAGGATGCCGAAGGTAAACAGGCCCATGGTCTCATCGTAGCCTGTCGCAACTCCCTCGACGGTGTAATGCATGCTTATGTCGTCGTACATCACAGGCTTTCCGTTGTATGTATATCCGGTCTCGCCCGAACCTATCTGGTAGTTGCTGATGAATGGCATGGCGGCCAGGCGGACGCCGTTGAAGAGTCCGTCGAAATACCATGAGTCGACTCCCATGCCCATTCCGGAGGGGTCCGTCGTACACCAGTATACCGTGACGTCGACCGCCTGCGTCAGGCCGAGATCGTTGTTGAACCGGCCTTTTTTGAGGATTTCCCACGGAGTGAAACTGCCCCCGAGGTCTTTGGGCGGTGTCTTCATCGACGGCGCCTTCTGGCGGGCATCGCAGACCGCTGCCAGCTGGCTTCGGTCGATTATTTTTGATGCCGGGAGGGTGGGAAGAACGTTGGCCACAGCCGTTGCTGCGCATAGCATGGCGGCTGTGATGACAGTGTAAAGCTTTTTCATAGAAATGAATTTTTAAGATCCGACTGCAAAATTATACAAATATTTATTAACAACAAACAAAAATACGCAAAAATCCAAGAATAATAAGAAAATTGCCAAAACATCCGGCCTCGCACATGGAAAGCAGGCTTTCCAGCCTGCGCCCTCAAGAGGCTTCGTACTTGGAAACAAGGTGTTGCAGAACTTAAATAAATTCGTCGTACTTGTAGGGATGCACGCTCGTGCATCCGCTGACTCTCAATGCTTTGCGCTCGGATGCTCCGTGGAGCATCCCTACATCCTGCGGTTCTGCAACACCCCTTCTCTGGGTTGCCGCAAAAAAAGCTGCGCGGAGCATCGCCCCGCGCAGCTTTTTTTGCATTATGCATTTTAAATTTTCAATTCCTCAGTACGCCACCTTGGCGCTGCGGCCGTCGGCGGTCAGTACTACCAGCCCGTGACCCTCCGGGAGGGCGATCGAGCGGCCCGAGCCGGTGGCCAGCACGCGGCCGGCCAGGTCGGTGACCGTGATGACCTCGGCCTCGGCCTCGGCCGGCAGGAGTGCCGTGCCGTCGGCTACGGTCACGGCCAGGCCGTCGGCCTCGCTGTCAGCGGCGATGTCGCTCACGCCGGCAGCCACGTCGTAGTTCTGGCGGATCGATTTCACGGCTACATGGCATTCCGTGCCGGCGTCGTTGCCCGACAGGATCTCGAACTTGCGCAGCGTGATCGGGTAGATGGTCTGGTCGTTCACGTCGAAATAGTCGGCCAGATTCACGCGCAGCAGCTGAGGTTCGGCGCCCAGGTTGTTGAATTCGGCCGTCAGCTGCTCGTTGCTGTTGGCGGCGTTCATGGATACGGTGAGCTTGTTGATCACCGTGTTGTTGGGCTCGATGGTGAAATCGATGGCTTCGGGGATGCCGTAGGTGGCAGTCATGGTCTGCATGCCCACTTTCGGGCCGCGGGTGAGCTTCACGGTGAAGTCGAAGTCGATGCCTTCGCCGGCAGCCGCGGCGGTGGCGTTCGTCACGTCGGTCTTGATCAGGCGCCAGCTGCTGAAGTCAGCCATGTCGAGCAGCGGCGAGGTCACTTCCGTGTGGTTCTCCACCACGATGTTCAGGTCCAGGCTGATGTCGCCCAGGGTACCGGTGACCTTGGTAGTGCCGTTGGCCACGGCGCGGACTATGCCGTCCTCGCCCACGGTGGCCACCGATGCGTCGGCCGAAGTCCACGACAGGGCTGCCGGGTTGAGGTCGATGGTCGAGTGGCCGACGGTCGAGCGCAGGCCGATGGTGTAGGGGTGCTGCTCGTCGACGATCACCGTGGCCGCTTTCAGTTCGGCCGTGCTGGCGTTGTCGATGTAGACGGGCAGGCTGACGGTGACGTCGCCGTAGGTGGCCGTGAGCGCGTGCAGCCCGCTTCCGGTCACGTACAGTGTCTTGCCGTCGGCCGAGATCTCGCCCAGCTCGGGGCCGCAGCTCAGCTGATAGTCCTTGAAGTCGGTGTCGATGGCCAGGCCGTACTTGTTGAAGGCGATCATACGCGGAGTGTACAGGCCCAGGTGCGGCAGCGTAGGCGTGTAGTCCATGAACGCCAGCTCGGCCACCTCATTATCCTCCGGAGCTTCCAGAACGGCGTAGACCGAATTGGCCGTGGCGCGTTCCTTGCCGTCGGAGCAGTGGTTGCGCACCCCCAGGGCCTCGGTGTAGAGGGTCGAGGAGCCGCCGCCGTCGAGGTTCAGGCCCTCGGCGCAGCCTGCGAAGATCAGCAGGTCGCCCAGTGTGCCGGTGGTGCAGCCGACCGACGACAGGGCGCGCCCGTCGACCACCATCATCACGATCTTCGAGCCGTCGGCGCTGATGCCGATGCCCGTGCGCGGATGCTTGGCGCTCGCGTCGCCGCGTTCACCCTCGCTGTCGAGGTTGACGCCGTCGCCCACGTTCTTCGGGTTGCCCGACACGACGCACGACGGCACTATCTTCTGGCCGTCGGGCGTCAGCGTGATGTTGTCGAACGTCACCACGTCGCCCGGCTTGAGGCCGTTCACGAAGTCATTGGCGTCGCCGCGGCCCAGGATCACGAACCCGTCGTCGGGCACGGTCATATCGCCCGTGTGGCCCGGTGCGGAGGTCACTTCCAGGCGGTACGAGCACCCGGCCCAGAAGTTGTCGCCTTCGACCAGCTTCGCAGTCACCTCCGAGCAGTTGCCGGCCAGCGACGTCTGATTCGACGATCCCCAGAATTTATTCGTATACAGCGTCACGCCGTTGTTCGGCGCGTCGTTGTTGATGGCCTTGAACGCCACGGTCTTGTCGCCGGACGTCGCCGTGCCCTTCTGGAAGTTCAGGCGGCAGATGCGCGCCACGCCCTCGATGTCGACCGAGAACTGATACCAGCTTGCCGACGTGCGCAGCACCTCGCGGTCGACCGTGAACGCGTTGATCGGCGTGCCCACGATGCTCGATCCGTTGGTGGCCTTGCCGCCCGTGTGGTAGAAGTCGCCGTTCGAGCCGCAGAAATAGTGCAGTCCGTCGTGCGAGGCCTTCTTGGCCAGGTCCGACGTGCAGCCGTTGCCGGCCAGCTTGCCTCCGCCGCTCAGCGTGCGGATCGACACGCCCGGTGTCGTCTGGTCGATCGTCAGGTAGAATACATTCATCTGAGCCGGACCGGTCAGGCGCAGCTGCGTCTGCGTCGTGCCCGGGCCAACTTTGGCATGGAACACTGTGTCCACGTCGTAGGTCCCCGTGGTCGTCGTCACGGTCGTGCCGCGCGCGCCGGCAGCCAGCGTGCCGAGTCCGATCAGTAAGGCAGGAAGTAAATGATGCTTCATGGTAAAAATAGTTGTTGTGGTTATTATCTGCGCAAAGATACAGATTTTAAATTAAAAAAAAGTAAAATCCCCGAAAAATCGCCATCGCGCAGCCCATGGAAAGCAGGCTTTCCAGCCTGCGGCCGCATCGCGCAGATATTATCCATTCTCAATTCTCAATTGAATTGCGCATTGCGCATTTCGCATTCCTCATTCCTCATTCTTTCACGAACACCATATATCCGCCGGCGGGCAGAGTGGCCGGCACGGCAGTGGCGCCGGTGAAGATGTCGCGCGCGCCCTCTGTGTCATACGGTGCGCCGGTCACGGGCGCTTCCTCGGCACCGAGATTCACGATCGTCAGCACGTCGCCGCGGCGGAAGGCAAGCACGTCGTCCGATGCCGTCGCTACCGGTTCGATGGGGGCGCCATGTGTTCCGGCGGCCAGCTCCTTGCGGCTGTGCTTCAGAGTGTTGAGCGTGCGGTAGAAGTCGGCCGTCTCGGCGTTGGCCTGCCAGTCGGGCGCCGTGTCCTTCTTGAAGAACTCGAAGGCGCGGTCGAGACCCACTTCCTGGCCCGTGTAGATCAGCGGCATGCCCGGCAGCGTGTAGGTCAGTACGGCGAAGGCTCGCTGCAGGTTG
>CAJJQT010000047.1 GCA_905193995.1 uncultured Porphyromonadaceae bacterium
CAGACCGTCAGGACCGACGACACCGACGATGACATATATGCCCGTCCGCCGGCCGGTTCGGGCGCCGAAAAGCGCCTGGTCGACGCCGCGCGCCGATGGCTCGGGACACCCTACCGCTACGGGGGCAACGACCGCAGCGGGGTTGACTGCTCGGGCTTCACGTGCGCCGTGTTTGTCGAGGCCACGGGCATAAAGCTGCCGCGGTCGTCGCGCGAACAGGCTGATTTCTGCAGACGGATCGAACGCCGCGGGCTCCGCACAGGCGACCTGGTCTTCTTCTCGTCGAAAGGCGGCGGCAGCCGCGTCAATCATGTGGCTATCTACATAGGCGACAATAAGATAATCCATGCCACAAGCTCTCGCGGCGTCATAGTCAGCGACCTCGCCGAAAGGTACTGGTCGACACACTTCTTCGGGTGCGGGAGGGTTGCCGGATGGCAATAGTAATTAAATTTATGTTACCGAATATTAATGATAGTTAATAAGGCGGTATATTCCAATTAAAAGTCTTATCTTTGTCGAAAGCAAAAATACCAACCTTGAATCTGATAAAAGGAATGAAAATAAGAAAAGCCGCCGCAGTTCTCGCCATACTCGCATCGGGAGCTTTCGGCGCCGTCGCAGGCCAGCAGGAAGACACTGTGCTGCAGGTAATCAACAGTTACCGGCCCGGATCGACGGGCTACGGCGACATGTCAGTAAAGAAAATCACCGTCAACCGCCAGAAAAAGACCGTAACCGTCGAGTGCAATGACCGCACGGCCAACCTCCCGCTGACAGCCGACCGCATGGCCGCGCTCAAGAGCGACATTCTCAAAAGCCTGGGGCAGCAGTACAGCGGCTACACCGTGCGTCTGACGGCCGGCGACAAAGACCTCGACAGCCTGGTGCTGTTCGCAGCCGGCACCGGCACGGGCCCGACAGAGACCGTACCCTTTGTGACCGACCTTGAGGCTCCTGCAGCTCCGGCAGGCCTCGACGGCACCAACATAGCGCTGTGGCAGAGCCACGGATGGTACTTCGAGCCCAAGCTCAACCGCTGGGAGTGGCAGCGCGCACGCGTGATGCAGACCGTCGAGGACCTGTACACGCAGAGCTATGTGATGCCGTTCCTGATGCCGATGCTCGAGAACGCCGGCGCCTACGTCATGAGCCCCCGCGAGCGCGACATCAACCTCACCGAAATCATAGTCGACCGCGACAGCGAGGCCACACCGGGCTACACCGAGAAGCACGGCTCGAAGAAGTGGCAGCAGTCGACCGGCGCCGGCTTCGCCTGGGACGGCAAACCACTGCACAACGGCAGCCATCCCTTCCAGGGTGGCAAGGGTCGCCGCGTAGCCACGCTCAACGGCACCGGCGGCGAGCTGTCGGAAGCCACGTGGTCGGCCGACATTCCCGCCGACGGCACCTATGCAGTATACGTCAGCTACACCGCCGAACCCAACGCGGCCACCGACGCCCGCTACACAATACACACAGCCGGAGGCGACCGCCACTTCACCGTCAACCAGCAGATGGGCGCCGGCACTTGGATCTACCTCGGCCGCTTCCCCCTGAAGGGCGGCAAGGATCAGGCCGTAGTCACGCTCGACAACTACAGCGCCAAGCCCGGGACGGTAGTGAGCGCCGACGCCGTAAAGATCGGCGGCGGCATGAACGTGGTGGAGCGCATCGTCAAGGAGCCGCTCGACTCGATCGACTACCGCTACACCGGCAGCGGCTACCCGAAATTCGTCGAAGGCGCCCGCTACTTCCTGCAGTGGGCCGGCGCGCCTGACAGCGTGTTCACTCCCAGCGACTACGTCAACGACTACGGCGACGACTACAAGTGCCGCGGCCTGTGGGTCAACTGGCTCGCCGGCGGCTCGTCGATGCTCCCTGACCGCGAGGGCCTGAAAATTCCCGTCGACCTGAGCTTCGCCTTCCACACCGACGCAGGCACCTTCGCCGACGACTCGATCGTAGGCACCCTCGGCATCTACTGCACCGCCAACGGCACCGACGGCAACGGCGGACCGCGTGCCACCTCGCGCGACTACACCGACCTGGTCATGACCAGCATCGTCAACGACATCCGCGCCACTTACGAGCCCAGCTGGACACGCCGCGGCATGTGGGACCAGTCATACTTCGAGGCCCGCGTGCCGCAGGTGCCCGCGATGCTGCTCGAGCTGCTCTCGCACCAGAACTTCGCCGACATGAAGTACGGCCTCGACCCCGCCTTCCGCTTCGTGGTGTCGCGCGCCATCTACAAGGGCATGCTCCAGTACCTTGCCCACCGCGACGGCCGCGAATATGTCGTACAGCCGCTCCCGGTCAAAGATTTCGCCATCGCAGCCGCCGGCGACCGCCGTTACCGGCTGACCTGGGCCGAGACAGTCGACTCGCTCGAGTCCACGGCCAAGCCCACATATTATATAATAGAACACCGCGCGGCCGGCTCGCAGGCATTCACCCGCCTGGCCACCGTCACCGAACCCGCCTATGAGGTGACCGTCGGCGACACCGACATCCACTCGTACCGCATCATCGCCGGCAACGACGGCGGCGTGTCGTTCCCCTCGGAAGTGCTGGCCCTGTGCGACCTGCAGAACGGCTCCGAGCCCGTGCTGATCGTCAACGGCTTCACCCGCGTGAGCGCTCCCGACTGGTTCGAGGCCTCGGAAGGCATCGCCGGCTTCTACGACGAGCGCGACCACGGCGTGCCCTACGTCTACGATATCAGCTACATCGGCAAGCAGTTCGAATACCGCCGCGACATCCCCTGGATGGACGATGACGCAGCCGGCTTCGGCGCATCGCGCTCCAACTACGAAAACAAGGTAGTGGCCGGCAACACCTTCGACTACGTCTACACCCACGGCTGCGCCGTGGCCGCCGCAGGCCATTCGTTCGTGTCGACGTCGGTCGGCGCCTACATCGCCTCCGACTGTAGCGCCGAGCCCCGCATCGTGGACCTGATTCTGGGCAAGCAGAAGGAAATCAAGCACGGCCGCGGCGTCTACGGGACATACTTCAAGACCTTCCCGAGCGCCCTGCAGGACAAGATCAGCCGCGCCGCCGCAGCGGGCACCGACTTCTTCGTCAGCGGCGCATTCGTGGCCACCGATCTGTGGGACAATCCCAACTCGAGCGCCGAGACAGCCGCCGCCGACCAGAAATTCGCCACCGAAGTGCTCGGCTACCACTGGCGCGTCGGACAGGCATCGGTCACCGGCGAGGCCTACGAAGTCGACTGCCGATTCAAGGCCTTTACCGGCGGCGAATATGAGTTCTCGAACGAGCTCAACGCCGACTGCTACGCCGTAGAGTCGCCCGACTCGTTCTACGCCGCCGACAAGGACCGCGGCTGCACCATGATGCGCTACAGCGAGAACAACCTCGTAGCCGGCACCGCCACAGCCTTCGACGGCTATCGCACGGTAGTCATCGGATTCCCCTTCGAGACCATCCGCGGCACCGAAAGCCGCGCCGGCCTCATGAGACAGATACTCAACTTCTTTACGAACAAATAAACATCAACAATCCATAAACAAATAGCATGAAAACAACTATCAACTGCTTTGTCCCTTTTGTGGAAGCCGCGCAGGTAAAGGCCACCGTTGAAGCTCTCAAGCAAAGTGAGCTCGTGACAAAAATCTTCCTTCTGGCCACCGACCCGAAGGCCGAAGCTGTCCTGGGCTGTGATCTGATCCACATCGACACGCTCAACTCGTCGTCGACCATGAAGAAGATCGCCGAGGCCGCCAACTCCGACTTCATCCTGCTCTACACCAAGTACGACACCCTCGTACCGGGCTACTTCGCCCTCGACCGCCTGGTGCGTCTGGCCGGCGACTCGAAAGCCGGCATGCTCTACGCCGACTCGTACGTAGTCACTGACGGCGTGCGCGCCAACGCTCCCGTGATCGACTATCAGTTCGGCTCGCTCCGCGACGACTTCAACTTCGGCTCGCTGCTGTTCTTCAACACGGCCGACTTCCGCAAGGCAGCCGCCGGCATCAGCGCCGACTACAAGGCAGCCGGTCTCTACGACCTGCGCCTGCGCCTGAGCCGCATCGCCCCGATAGTTCATGTCAACGAATATCTCTACACCGACATCGCCGCGCCCAAGAAGGAGACCGGCGAGGCCATCTTCAGCTATGTCGATCCCAAGAACCGCGGCGTACAGATCGAGATGGAACAGGCCTGCACCGACCACCTGAAGGCCATCGGAGGCTACCTTGCGCCGAAATTCGACAAGATCGAATTCGACCGCGGCGACTTCGAGTACGAGGCATCGGTCATCATCCCGGTGCGCAACCGCGTCCGCACCATCCGCGACGCCATCAAGAGCGTCCTCAGCCAGAAGACCGACTTCCCCTTCAACCTCATCATCATCGACAACCACTCGACTGACGGCACCGGCGAGGCCATCGAGGAATTCGCCGACGATCCCCGCGTGATCCACATCATCCCCGAACGCGACGACCTCGGCATCGGCGGCTGCTGGAACATGGGCGTGCAGCACCCGAAGTGCGGCAAGTTCGCCGTGCAGCTCGACTCCGACGACGTATACGCCGACGAGAACACCCTCACCAAGATGGTCAAGGCATTCTACGACCAGAACTGCGCCATGGTTGTCGGCACATACATGCTGACCGACATCGACATGAACATGATCCCGCCGGGCGTGATCGACCACAAGGAGTGGACGCCCGAGAACGGCCGCAACAACGCCCTGCGCATCAACGGCCTCGGCGCTCCGCGCGCATTCTACACCCCGATGCTGCGCGAAATCCACGTGCCCAACACCTCGTACGGCGAGGATTACGCCCTGGGCCTGGCCTTCTCGCGCCACAACCAGATCGGCCGCGTCTACGACGTAGTCTACTTCTGCCGCCGCTGGGAGGACAACTCCGACCACGCCCTTGACATCGTCAAGACCAACAACAACAACCTCTACAAAGACCGCATCCGCACCTGGGAACTCCAGGCACGCTGCGCCATGAACAAGGAATAATGGAAAGCAAGGTCAATTCCGCACAGATTGACAGCTTCATCGCATCGCAAATTGCCGAGTGGCCCCAGGCCGCCGGCAATTTCGAGGCGCTGAAGGGCGTCAAGGTCAAGGAAGTGCAGCTGCCGGGCTGGACAGTGAAGGTACAGTTCAATCCGGCCCGCATCGTATCGTCATCGGCCAAGGTCGACGCCAAGTCGCTCAAGGAGCGCAAGTGCTTCCTGTGCGCCGCCAACCGTCCCGTCGTACAGCGCGGCATCGACTGGGGGGGCCGCTACACAATCCTGATCAACCCGTTCCCGATCTTCCCCCGTCACCTCACCATCCCCGACCGCACGCATACCGACCAGCTGATCGCCGACCGCATCGCCGACATGATGCAGCTCGCATCGGAGCTGGACGAGTACACCGTCTTCTACAACGGCCCCAAATGCGGCGCGTCGGCTCCCGACCACATGCACTTCCAGGCCGGCAACAGCGACTTCCTCACCCTGGGCGCCGCCCTTGAGGACGCCGAGCTCAAGACCGTGGCCACTGACGGCGACGCCACCCTGGCCCTGGTCGACACACTCCCGCTGAAGGTCTTCGTCATCGACGCCGCCGACCCTGCCGCCGGCCAGCGTCTGTTCCACCGACTCTACGCCGCCATCCCGGTGCCCGAAGGCGAGAAGGAACCGATGATGAACCTGCTCTGCTACGCCACCCCTGCCGGCGTGCGCCTGGTGGTGATACCGCGCAAGCGCCACCGCCCGTCGTTCTACGGCACCGAAGGCGAAGGCACCATGCTGCTCAGCCCGGCGTCGGTCGACATGGGGGGAGTATTCATCACCCCGCTCGAGAAGGACTTCAACGCCCTCGACGCCGACAAGATCAACCAGGTGCTCGGCGAACTCTGCCTGAGCGCCGACGAAATCAACGAAATAGCCCGAAACGTAAAATAAACATGGCACACGAACCTGAGATAAGCGTCGGCATCCTGAGTGCCGCCGAGATAAACATAGTGCTGCTGGCCGACTACCGCTGTAGCACAGGCGAGGTTGTACGCGGTCCGCAGTCGCTGGCCGTGACCCCCGACGGCCTGATAGCCTGGCAGGGCTGCACGTACCCGACCGTAGAGTTCGACCCGCTCGATGCGGCCGCAGCCTCATTCGAGATCAAGGACGTCATCATCGGCGTCAACTTCCACTGGGAACGGCGCGAGGACCAGCGCTTCTCGGGCAAGTGCCGCTTCATAGTCGAGGGCGACCGCCTCACAGTCATCAATCAGCTGCCCGTGGAGGACTATCTGCTGAGCGTCATCTCGTCGGAGATGAGCGCCCACGCATCCGAGGAACTGCTCAAGGCCCACGCCGTGATCTCGCGCTCGTGGCTGCTGGCACAGATCGACAAGACCCGCCGCCTGGAACAGAGCGGCGAGAAATACTCGGCTACAACCGTCACGGACGACGAGCTCATCAAGTGGTACGACCGCGAGGACCACGTCAACTTCGACGTCTGCGCCGACGACCACTGCCAGCGCTACCAGGGCATCACCCGCCAGTCGACCCCGAAAGTGGCCGTGGCCATCAACGCCACCCGTGGCCAGGTGCTGACCGACGCCGCCGACGGCTCGCTCTGCGACGCCCGCTTCTCGAAGTGCTGCGGCGGCGTGTTCGAGGAATTCGAATACTGCTGGGAGCCCAAGCGCTTCAGCTATCTGAAAGCACTTCGCGACGCTCCGCAGGAAAACGACTTCCCCGACCTGCGCGACAACGCCGAGGCCGAAAAGTGGATCAACTCGCGCCCCGACGCCTTCTGCAACACCTCCGACGCCTCCATACTCAAGCAGGTGCTCAACAACTACGACCAGGAGACCACCGACTTCTACCGCTGGAAGGTCGAATACGGCCGCGACGAACTCGCCACCCTGGTACGCGAGCGCTCGGGCATCGACTTCGGCGACATCGTCGACCTGCAGCCGCTCGACCGCGGCACATCGGGCCGCATCTGGCGCCTGCGCATAGTCGGCACCCGGCGCACGATGATCATCGGCAAGGAGCTTGAAATCCGCCGCACCCTCTCGCCAAGTCACCTCTACAGCTCGGCATTCACCGTCGAGCGGCTCGACATCGACGAAGCCACGGGCGTGCCGGGCCGCATCGTGCTCCGCGGCTGCGGCTGGGGCCACGGCGTAGGCCTGTGCCAGATCGGCGCCGCCGTCATGGGCGCCAAAGGCTACGGCTACCGCGCCATCCTCGCCCACTACTTCCCCGGAGCCGAAATCAGCGAGCTCTACCAGTAAAAACCATCATCACCAACCGTTATCTCATACACAACAATGGCAAAAGCAACAAAAAGAAATCCCTGGGCATGGATACCCTCGCTATACTTCGCGCAGGGCATACCCTTCATCTTCATCAACATGGTGACGATGGTCCTCTTCACCCAGCTGGGCATGTCGGAGACCGACGCCGCCCTGTACACCGGCTGGCTCTACACGCCGTGGGTGATCAAACCCTTCTGGGGCCCCATAGTCGACATCATCAAGACCAAGCGCTGGTGGACCGTGACGATGCAGATCTGCATCGCGATCGGCCTGGGCGCCATAGCCTTCACGCTGCCGCTGCCCGACGCCGCCGAGATCAAGGCCGGGCTGCCCGTCAGCGCCTTCAGCATCGCGCTCTGCTTCTACGTGGTGACCGCCTTCTGCTCGGCCACACATGACATCGCCTCCGACGGCTACTACATGATCGCGCTCGACACCAACCAGCAGAGTATGTTCGTCGGTATCCGCTCGACCTTCTACCGCTGCGCCAACGTCTTCGGCCAGGGCGGTCTGGTGGTGATCGCCGGCGTCCTGCAGAACCAGACGGGCAGCGCCGCCCTGGGCTGGAAATGGACCGTGGCCATCTGCGCCATCTTCTTCGGCGTCGTAGCCCTGTGGCACGCCTTCATCCTCCCCTACCCGTCGACCGACAAGGCCGTGGGCGGCGGCGAAAAGAAGACCGTCGGCGGCATCCTGAAGGAATTCGGCGGCTCATTCGTCACCTTCTTCCAGAAGAAGCATGTCATCCTCGCCATGCTCTTCATGCTCCTTTACCGCCTGCCCGAGGCACAGGTAGTGAAGCTCTGCCAGCCCTTCCTGCTGGCCGCCCGCGACGCAGGCGGCCTCGGCATGAGCCAGGAGGAAGTAGGCCTGGCCTACGGCACGCTGGCCATCATCGGCCTGACCATAGGCGGCATCATCGGCGGCATCTGCGCCTCCAAGGGCGGCCTGCGCAAGTGGATCTGGCCCATGGCGCTTGCCACATCGCTCAACTGTATCGCCTACATAATCCTGTCGAACGTCCAGCCCGACTTCGCCACCGGCAGCGGCCGCGCCATCGTCTTCGCCTGTCTGATTCTGGAGCAGTTCGCCTACGGATTCGGCTTCACGGCATTCATGCTTTTCATGATGTACTTCGCCGAAGGTCCCTACAAGACATCGCACTACGCCATCTGCACCGCGTTCATGGCCCTGGGCATGATGCTTCCGGGCATGGCAGCCGGCTGGATCAAGGAAACCCTCATGGGCAACTCCTACATAAACTTCTTCTGGTGGGTACTGGGCTGTAACCTCGCCACCTGGACCGTGACGCTGCTCGTGCGCCGCACCATCGACCCGGCTTACGGCGCAAAACATCCCGCCGAAACCCGCAAGGACCTCGAGAAAGCCGAGGACAACTCCGACGAACTCTAAGACACAAGTCTACATCACCTGACAGACCAATGAAAAAGATACTGACAACCATACTCGCAGCGGCCGCAGTGCTGGCCGCTGCGGCCCAGGTAAAGCCCGGCATAGAGGTGCTGCGCGACAACGGCTTCGCACCGCTCCAGGGCAAGCGAGTAGGCCTGATCACCAATCCGACGGGCGTCGACAACAAGCTCAAGTCGACAATCGATATCCTGCATGAGGCTCCCGGCGTGGAGCTCGTGGCCCTGTTCGCCCCCGAACACGGCGTGCGCGGCGACGTACACGCCGGCGACAAGGTCGACAATGCCGTCGACCCGGCCACGGGCGTGACCGTCTACTCCATCTACGGCGGCGTGCACAAGCCTACCCCGGAGATGCTCAAGGACGTCGACGTGCTCATCTACGACATCCAGGACATCGGCTGCCGCTCGTACACGTTCATATCCACCATGGGCAAGGCCATGGAAGCCTGTGCCGAACAGGGCAAGCAGTTCATGGTGCTCGACCGCCCCAACCCCGTGGGCGGCAACAAGGTCGAGGGCTGCCTGGTCGAGGACTCATGCTTCTCGTTCGTCAGCCAGTTCCCCATCCCTTACCTCTACGGCCTGACGCCCGGCGAGCTCGCCCGGTACCTCAACGACGAGGGACTGCTCGGCGACAGCCTGCGGTGCGACCTGACGGTCGTGCCGATGGAAGGCTGGAGACGCGACATGGACTTCCGCGAGACCGGACTGCCCTGGGTGCTTCCCTCGCCCCACATTCCCAATCCTGAGGCGGCAGTCTACTATCCGGTCAGCGGCATCCTCGGCGAACTCTACTACATGAGCATCGGCGTGGGCTACACCGAGCCTTTCAAGCTCTTCTGCGACGAATATATCGACGCCGAGGAACTTGCCCGCCGCATGAACGCCCTCGAGCTGCCCGGCATGATGTTCCGCCCCATCCACATCAAGCCCTTCTACTCGACCGGCCAGGGCAAGGACCTCGCCGGCATCGAGGTCTACGTTACCGACCGGGCCGCGGCTCCTCTGTCGCTCACCCAGTTCTA
>CAJJQT010000048.1 GCA_905193995.1 uncultured Porphyromonadaceae bacterium
CTTCCTGCTTGAAGTCGGGGAAGTTCTTGCAAAGCGACTCGATGCCCTGTGGGCTGAAGAAGACGAGCATCTGATAGTCCAGAGGTTCGTCGGGACCGAAATCGTTGCTCACGGTGCGGTAGATCACGGCGCGGTCGTAGTTGATCTTGTTGCTGTCGAGCAGATCGGCTTCGGCACCGGTGTTGACGTCGCTTACGGCAAGCAGGTATTTCTCGTCCTTATGCTTGACGATCAGAGGTATGAGATCGGCGAATTTGCCGGTCTTGGGGAAAAAGATCTTGCGCTTGCGGTAGATGATGTATTTCTGCAGGTAGTTGGCGATGGTCTCCGAGGTACAGAAATATTTTTGTGTGTCGGGCATTGTGATGCGCATTTCCTCGCACAGGCGGAAAAAGTGGTCGATCGCGGTTTTGGCTGTGAAGATGATGGCTGTGTGCTCGGGAATGGATATCTTCTGTGCGCGGAACTCGCGGGGAGTCAGTCCTTCGACCTTGATGAACGGGCGGAAGACTATCTCTACGCCGTGTTTCTGCGCCAGTTCGAAATAGGGCGATTTCTCAGATGAAGGTTTTGGCTGTGATACTAAAATCTTTTCTACTTTCACAATTCTCAAGTTTTAGACCTACAGTGTGTGTTCTGCGAGCAGAACAGAACTGTTGTAGACAAAAAGTAAAGGTATTATTTCAAGGGTGCAAAGGTACAAAATAAAATACACTAAAGAGGTGATTTTATTGAAAAAAATGCGAAATCCCTTCAAAATAAATACTAATTTAGTACACAAATATAAAAGAAATGCCACCAAAACGACGTCCGAAGACACTTGCGGATAGAAAATTGCCAGCATTGCGGGTATGATCAGTGCCAGTCCGAGCAGGGCTATGGATGCGTTGTAGCCCCGCACCCAGTCGTGATGAGCGCCCGGCGATGCAAAGGCGTATCCCACAAGATTGTAGCCTATGAAATGGAACAAATATCCGGCTGCCACGACCACGGTCACGACAGCCACGCGGGTGCCGGTCAGAGGCAGGTCGCCGGGAGGTCCGACACGGCATATGGCCGTAGAGAGCAGGATGCCCATGCACACGATGCACTGCAGCATCAGCAGCAACAGCACGCGGGTGTCGCCCGCGGGCCGCTCGTCGAACACGTTGTCGCGGCCCGAGCGCACCTTCCACAGCTCTTCGGCATAGGTCCGCACAAGGCGCTTCAGATGCCTGAAATTGTAGATCAGGACCACAAACATCAGTGCTATGATCATCAGGAAACCTGAGTGGTTGCCCGGCTGGACCTGACGCATGCCGGGTTCGAGGCCGTCGAGCCACGCCGGCGGCACTACGGCCGCCACGGTGTCGGCCGCCGCCGAGTCCGTTGCGACGGAATCGACCGCAAGCGAGTCAGCCGCAAGCGAATCGACCGTCAGTGAGTTGACCGCCAATGTGTCGGCTGTCAGGGTGCTGATGGCCAGAGTATCGGTGTGCAGTGAGTCGGTCGGCATCGGTCGTCAGAATTTGGCCTTCAGATGAAGTTCGGCGGCTGCGGCCGCAGCTGCGGCGACAGCCTCGGCGGCGTCGGTGCTTACATCCCACAGGGCGCTGTGGTCTGAAGGCATGAAACCGGTCTCCATGGCGTGGCCGAACATTGCCAGGAGGTTGTCGTAATAGCCTGCCGTGTTGAGTATCACTATATTGCCGGTGTACAGTCCCAGCTGGCGCCAGGTGATCAGTTCGGTCAGTTCTTCGAATGTGCCTATCCCGCCGGGAAGCGCTATTGCGCCCATGGCGTGGCCGGCCATCAGCTCCTTGCGCCGGTGCATGTCGGGTGTGATGACGGTCTCGGTCGCCTCGGGGTCGTTCCATCCGCGCTCGACCATGAACTGCGGTATGACCGCTATTGTTTCGCCGCCGGCGGCACGTGCGGCACGTGCGGCGGCGCCCATCATACCCATGTGGCCGCCGCCGTAGATCAGCGGCAGCCCTGCGGTGGCTATGGCGCGTCCGGTGGCTTCGGCGGCGGCCGTGAAGGTAGGATTCGTGCCGGCCGACGAGCCGCAGTATATCGTGATGCCCTTTATCTGGCTGTGTTTCATTTTTGCTGGAGGTGTGCTATGGGGTTGTTGCGGCGGTTCATGGCCTCGAGCCACTCGGTGTTGTCGAGGTACCAGTCGACGGTCTTGGCCAGGCCTTCGGGGAAGGTGTGGCGGGGCGTCCAGCCCAGGTCGCGGCTCAGGCGCGTCGAGTCTATGGCGTAGCGCAGGTCGTGGCCGGGGCGGTCTGTGATGTAGGTGATCAGGTCGAGGTCGGCGCCTTCCGCGCGGCCCAGGCGGCGGTCGACGGCCGCGATGAGCTCGCGGATCAGGTCGATGTTGCGCCACTGGTTGAAACCGCCGATGTTGTAGGTCGAGCCGGGTGCGGCCTTGTGGAATACGAGGTCGAGGGCCTCGACGTGGTCGCCGACGTAGAGCCAGTCGCGCACGTTTTCGCCGGTGCCATAGACTGGCAGCGGCTTGCGGTGACGTATGTTGTTGATGAACAGAGGGATCAGTTTCTCGGGGAACTGATTTGGCCCGTAGTTGTTGGAGCAGTTGGTTATTACGGTTGGCATCCCGTAGGTGTCGTGGAACGAGCGCACGAAGTGGTCGCTCGACGCTTTAGAGGCGGAGTAGGGGCTGTGGGGCGCGTAGGGTGTTTCTTCGGTGAACAGCTCTTCGGTGCCGGCCGGCAGGGCTCCGTATACCTCGTCGGTTGACACATGGTGGAATTTCTTGCCTTCGAAGCCTTCGGGCCGTGCCATCCAAGCCTGCCTTGCGGCTTCGAGGAGGGTCATGGTGCCCAGCACGTTGGTGCGGGCGAAGACGAACGGATCGCTGATCGAGCGGTCGACGTGGCTTTCGGCGGCGAGATGGATGACGCCGTCGATGCCGTAGCGGCGCATGATGTCGCTGATGGCTGCGAAGTCGGTGATGTCGGCCCGGCAGAAGATGTAGTTGGGCTTGCCTTCGACCTCGGTCAGGTTGAGCGGCGATCCGGCGTAGGTGAGCGCGTCGACGTTGACGATGCGGTAGTCGGGGTAGCGGTCGACGAGACGCTTCACCAGATGGCAGCCGATGAATCCGGCCCCGCCGGTGACCATTATGTTGCGTTTATATTCCTTGCTCATTGTTTTTTGTCGTATTTGAAAGGCGATGCGAAGTCGGCCCAGCTGCCGTGGCGGCGGTCCTTGTCGGAGATTATGGGCTCGCGTGGGCCGGTCTGCCAGTCGATGGCCAGGTCAGGATCATCCCAGGCGATGCCGCCTTCCGACTCGGGCGCGTAGTAGTTGTCGCACTTGTAGGTGAATACAGCTTCAGGCGACAGAACGGAGTAGCCGTGGGCGAATCCGCGCGGGATGAACAGCCGGCGGTGGTTCTCGTCGGAGAGTTCCACGGCGATCCAACGGCCGTAGGTTGGCGATCCGGCCCGCAGGTCGACGGCTACGTCGAGCACGCGACCGCTGATTACGCTCACGAGTTTGGCCTGTGCGTGCGGTGGGCGCTGAAAGTGGAGGCCGCGCACCACGCCTATTGTCGACCGGCTCTGGTTCTCCTGGACGAAGTCCACAGGTCCCAGCAGACGGTCGGCGTCGCGCCGCGTCCAGCTCTCGAAGAAATAGCCGCGGCTGTCGCGGTGGATTTCGGGCTCGAGTATC
Organism: uncultured Porphyromonadaceae bacterium; assembly: GCA_905193995.1. Classification (GTDB taxonomy): domain Bacteria; phylum Bacteroidota; class Bacteroidia; order Bacteroidales; family Muribaculaceae; genus CAG-873. The sequence continues at coordinate 3,685 of CAJJQT010000048.1, forward strand.
ACTACTCCGTCGATTTCAGTCTTTATTGTTTTCATCAACCTCTGCGATTACTTTGTATAGGTACTGACCGTACTGGTTGGCGGCCATAGAGCGGGCCGAGCGTTCGATGCTCTCGCGCGGAATCCAGCCGCGGCGGTAAGCCATGCCTTCGAGGCATGCTATCTTCAGCCCCTGTCGCTTTTCGAGCACTTCGACGTAGATCGATGCCTCGGACAGCGAGTCGTGGGTACCGGTGTCGAGCCAGGCGAATCCTTCGGGAAGGGTCTGCACGTGCAGCAGTCCGCGGCTGAGGTACTCGTTGTTGAGCGAGGTTATCTCGAGCTCGCCGCGGGCCGAAGGCCTGATGGTGGCGGCTATGTCGCTCACGCCCGCAGGATAGAAATATAGCCCCGTGACGGCGTATTTCGACTTGGGCCGGGAGGGCTTTTCCTCGATCGACAGGCAGCGGCCCTCGGCGTCGAATTCGGCCACGCCGTAGCGTTCGGGATCGTCGACGCGGTAGCCGAACACTGTAGCCTGCCCGTCGCGCTCGGCCCGTCGGACGGCTTCGGTGAGCCGGGCCGTGAACCCCGCTCCGTGGAATATATTGTCGCCCAGGATCAGACAGGCGGCGTCATCGCCTATGAAGTCGCGGCCGATGATGAAGGCCTGCGCCAGCCCGTCGGGACTGGGCTGCTCGGCGTAGCTGAGCCGCACGCCGAAGTCGCTTCCGTCGCCCAGCAGGCGCCTGAACGACGGCAGGTCGACAGGTGTCGAGATCAGCAGTATGTCGCGGATGCCGGCCTGCATCAGCGTGGCCAGCGGATAGTAGACCATCGGCTTGTCGTACACGGGCAGCATCTGCTTGCTCACCCCCTTGGTGATCGGATACAGCCGCGAGCCGGTGCCTCCGGCGAGTATGATTCCTTTCATTGGCGAGTATTTTTCGCAAAGTTAACGCTTTTTGCCCGATTATGTTTCCTACTTGAGGAGTTTTTTGAGGCGGCGCTTGAGCAGATAAAGGCGGCGGGCGCGCTGTGCGCGGCGCAGGGCCTCCTCCGGCGGCATGCCTGAGGCGCGGGCGTAGGCCTGCGCGATCTCGGCCAGCAGGGCCGGGTCGTCGGCCACGGTGCGGAAGTTTTTCATCAGGCGTCGTGTCGAGTGTACGCCGAAGGCCATGCGGTTGATGTCGACCAGCGACAGCTCTATGTGGCCGCGCGCATCGGCGCGCCACAGCACGTTGCCCTGCGAGAAATCTTTCATGAATATATGTGCGCGGTGCAGATCGGCCATCAGGCGGCCGACGGCATCGACTATGGCTCTGCGCCGCTCGGATTCGGCTATCCGGCGGATATCGGCGTACCCCTCGAGCTGCTCGCTGACGAAGTAGCTAAGTCCGAACCGCAGCCCTTCGCGGTGCTCGACGTAGGCCAGCGGCGCCGGGGTGGGAAGACCCAGCGCGAGCAGCCGTCCGGCGTTCTCGTAGGCGCGGCGCGCTTTGCTGCGGCGCAGATTGCCGTAGACCAGGCGGTTGATGGCGTGCGGGATGCGGAACTGCTTGATGTTGACCGTCTCGCCGTCGGTGTCGAGGCGCACGACGCGGTTGCGGCCCTTGTAGATGTCGGTCGCTTCGGCCGGAATGCCGTGGGCGGCCAATTGCCGGGCGAGCCGGTCGACCGTCGGGTGGCCGTCAGTCGTGATGCGCACACCCATGGTACACGGCCATTATGGATTCGTAGAATTTGGCGTACGACAGCTCGTCGTCGAGCTTGCGGCGGCCGGCATCACCCATGGAGCGGCGCAGGGCCGCATCGTCGAGCAGGCGGCGCACGGCGTCGGCCAGGGCGCGCGGCGATTCGGGCGCGACGAGCAGGCCGGTCACGCCGTCATCGACGGTCTCGGGCTGGGCGCCGTTGTCTGTCGTCACCACGGGCACACCGCAGGCGTAGGCTTCCTGCACGGTCAGCAGGCAGGCCTCGGGCACGCGCGAGGGCAGCACGGCCATGTCGGCTCCGGCCAGTTCGGCGAAGACATCGGGCTGGTGACCTCTGAAATTCACGCGCTCGGTGATGCCGAGCGCGGCGGCCTGCTTTTCGAGCGCGACCTCGTCGCGCGGCAGGCCGCTACCCACGATGTCGAGCCGCCAAGGGCGGTCTGTCGTTAGGGCCATGGCTTCGAGCAGCACGTCCACGCCCTTTTCGGGCGCAAGTCGGCCTACGTAGACCAGGCGCGGTAGATTTCCGGCCTTCGTTTCGGGGTAGGGTAGGGGAGTGGGCGCGGCTATGGCGTTGAGTACGGTGTGCAGCCGGCTGCGGTCGAAGTCGGCCGGCAGCGTCGAGCAGAAGCGGTCGCGGGCAAGCTGCGACGCGAATATCACGGCGTCGAGCCCTGCGAGGGTGCGCAGGTGCGACTTGTCGGTCTTGGCCGGGCGTACGAGATGCCGCGTCGTCATTACATATATATCTTTGCGGTCGCAAAGACGCCGGGCGGCCAGGGCCGTGTAGGCGTCCTTGAAGTTGTGCGTGTGGATGTAGACGGGTCCCTCGAGTTGTCGAATGTGCTTCGACAGCCTTATGGGCGTCATCACGTCGATCACGCCGCCCAGGCGCAGATAGCCGCTGTGCAGCCCGTCGGCCGCGAAGGGAGCGGCCACGGCTTCGTAGCGGCGGGTGAATACGTCGACGCAGTGGCCGTCGGCGCGCTGGGCGCGTGCCAGATCGAGGACATAGCGCTCGCCGCCGCCCCATACCTTATTTGATACGAGATGTACGATGTTCATCCGCTGTCAGCGTTTTTTCTGCTCTTTGATTATGTCGCGGGCCATGCGGTAGGCCTCGTAGGTGGTGCGGCTGCGGCGTCCGGCTATCGAGATGCCGTTGGTGCCGTCGAGCCACGCAAGATCGACCACATGCGACTGCAGATATTTGATGGCGGCCTGCAGGAAAGGAGTCGGAGCCCAGATGGATCGGTGACCGACGGCCAGTGACTTGGCCTGCAGCGACGCCAGCCGGTTTTCTTTCTTGTGAAATTCAGCCATCGACGCGCAGCGGTAGTGATGGATGGTGCCGGGCAGTGTGGCCGGAATGACGCTGTCGGGGAACGATACCTTGTCGGAGTAGTCGCGGAGGTTCCAGTTGGCGTAGCGCTTGTTGAACAGACGCACCTGTGCCACCGGCTCGAAGCCCGAATGGCGGATGGGTTTTCCGCAGAAGTAATTCTGTATCCACGCGCGGTAGACGCGGTGTTTGAAGCCTTCGGCCTTGGTTCTGATCAGGTAGTCGCGCATTTTCTCGTCGATAACTTCGTCGGCGTCGATCGACAGAATGTAGCAGTTCTCGGTCAGGCCGGTGGCGTACTGGCGCTGCGAGCCGAAGCCCTGAAATTCACGCTGAGTGACCTTGCAGCCGTAGCGCTTGCACACGTCGTGCGGTCGGTCGAATATGAGTCCACGACGATGATTTCGTCGGCAACTCCCTTCAGGGCATTGAGGCAGCGTTCGAGGTTGCTTTCTTCGTTGCGTGTGATAATGGTGGCGGATATCTTGTCCATGGTGTTTTTCCGGCTCTCGTTTCCGTTTTTCGTTAACTGCCGCAAAATTAATAAAATTTCGCGATTCAGCCAATAACATGTCCGGTAAAGTCCTTATGGGCCGGCAGTTCACGGAAACCGCACCAAACGGTTCCAGGCTGCTTTTGACATCCGGGAGTACACTGAAGAGAACGGCCGGGAGTTCCCGAAAATTCGCTGGATTTTGGCCCGTTTTTGGCTTCAATTTGTTATAAAGCATGTCTTTAACCCTGAAATTTTCTGTCGGAAATTTTTCTGAAATAGAATTTCAGCTCTCACTTTTTGCCGGAATTTGAAAAATCAAATAATTTTTTTAACTTTGCATCTCAATTACGGGAAGATGATAAATTCGTTCCAATGGTTAAGCCGGGGCGTCGAGCTGCCGGCAATTGATTGTGCGGTTACGCAAGAGTGGATTATTCGGGTGGCTGAAGCCCACGGCAGAATAGTCGGCGACATTACATATATCTTTTGCGACGATGACGAGATCTTACGTGTCAACCTCGAGTTTCTCCGCCACGACTATTTCACGGATATTATCACTTTCGATTATTCCCGCGGCAAACTTATCTCAGGCGATATTTTCATTTCTCTCGATACCGTACGCTCTAACGCACGGCTTGTCGGTGCCGATTACGAATCGGAACTGCACCGTGTGATCATCCACGGCATCCTGCATCTCTGCGGCATCAACGACAAGGGACCGGGTGAGCGGGAGATTATGGAACGCAATGAGAATGAAGCACTTGCTATTCGTTAATCTTTCCTTTTTATTGTCTGGAACGCTATGAAATTTGATTTCGACGTGATAGTGGTCGGTGCCGGCCATGCCGGATGTGAGGCTGCAGCAGCTGCCGCGCGCCTGGGCGCACGTACTCTCCTCGTCACGCTCGATATGCACAAAATCGCGCAAATGAGCTGTAATCCGGCGATTGGCGGTATAGCCAAGGGTCAGATAGTTAGGGAAATAGATGCTATGGGTGGTCTGATGGGCATAGTCACTGACCGAAATTCCATTCAGTTCCGTATGCTCAACCTGTCGAAGGGGCCTGCCATGTGGAGTCCCCGGGCGCAGACCGACCGCACCAAGTATTCGCTGATGATGCGCGATATTCTCGAGCATACCGAGAATCTGAACATGTGGCAGGGATGTGCCAATGAGCTGATCGTCGAAGATGGTACCGTCCGCGGCGTGCGCACTGCCGAGGGCGCTGAGTTTCACGCCCGGTCGGTCGTGCTGACTAACGGGACTTTCCTCAACGGCCTGATGCACATAGGGCGCTGCAAGTTCCCCGGCGGCCGTATCTCTGAGCCTGCCGTCGGGGGCCTGACAGAGCAGCTTGTCAGCCTCGGATTCCGCGCCGACCGCATGAAGACCGGTACTCCTGTCCGCATCGACGGCCGCTCAGTCCACTGGGATCTGACCAAACCGCAACAGGGCGACTCGACCCGCCATAAATTCTCATATTTGCCTGAGGTCGGACGCACTCTCGAGCAGCGCGACTGCTACATCGTCTATACCTCCGAGGCTACCCACGACATTCTGCGCAGTGGTCTTCCCGACTCACCGCTCTACAACGGCCAGATCCAAAGCATAGGCCCCCGCTACTGTCCGTCCATCGAGACAAAGATAGTGACCTTCGCCGACAAGACGGAGCACCAGCTGTTTCTCGAACCGGAAGGTGAGTCAACCACTGAATATTATCTCAACGGTTTCTCGTCGTCGCTGCCTATGGATGTTCAGATCCGCGCCATACAGACCATTCCGGCTCTGGCTGACGTGATGATCTACCGCCCTGGCTATGCCATTGAATATGACTTTTTCGACCCCACGCAGCTCCGGCATACGCTCGAGACACAGCTTGTACGGAATCTGTTCTTCGCCGGACAGATCAACGGCACCACAGGTTACGAGGAAGCCGCAGGGCAGGGGCTCGTGGCCGGAGCCAACGCCGCACTTGCTGCGCTCGGCCGTCCCCAGTTCACGCTTGCACGCGACGAAGCATATATCGGCGTGCTGATCGATGATCTTGTCACCAAAGGCGTCGACGAGCCTTACCGCATGTTCACTTCCAGAGCCGAGCATCGCATTCTGCTGCGGCAGGACGACGCCGACATGCGCCTTACGCCGAAAGCCTATGAAATCGGCCTTGCAGATGAGCGGCGCTATAGGCTCATGGCTGAAAAACGCGACTGGCGCGACCGTCTGCTCGAACTTGCAGATGCCACGACAGTGCGCGCCGCACAGGTCAACGCCTATCTCGAGTCGCTCGGCTCGTCGCCGCTTCACCAGAGCGTGAAGCTTGTGAGCCTGATCTCGCGCCCGTCCGTCACTATCGCGTCGCTTGCGGTTTTCGTCCCTGAGCTTGCCGAGCTGATCGGCGCCCTGCCTGCAGACCGCGCCGATGAAATTGTCGAGGCTGCCGAGATCCTTATCAAATACAGAGGATATATAGAGCGCGAGCAGGCCGGTGCTGAAAAGCTGCGCCGTCTCGAAGAGCTCCGACTTCC
>CAJJQT010000049.1 GCA_905193995.1 uncultured Porphyromonadaceae bacterium
CCCCCGCCTGATCAACCTTTCGGCCCCGCGGGCGCGCCGCCGCCTCGAGGCGCTGGTCCGGAGCTACGCCGGCAGCACCGGCCGCGGCGATCTGCCCTCGCCTTCGCCCCTGCTCGAGCTGCTGCTCATCGACGTCCACATCATGCGCCACGCCTTCGGCACCGGCATCGGCCTGCGCCAGATCTGCGACTACATGCTCGCATCCGCCGCGCTCGCGGGCCGCTACAGCCGCGACGAATTCGCCCGCGCCTGCGCCGACCTCGGCATCGCGCGCTGGACCGCCCTGCTCAACGCCTTCGCCATCAGCTACCTCGGCGCCGACGCCGGCGTCCTGCCCCCCTCGGGCTACGCCGGTCGCCGACCGCTGCCCGTCGGCGCCCTGATGAAAATCGTCGCGGAGGGCGGCAATTTCGGGCTTCACCGACACGCCGGCTCCGCACGCCGCGCCGGCGGCAAGCTCCACACCGTGGGCATGCTGCTGCGCCGCAGCCGCATGGCCCTGAGCATCGCGCCTGCCGAAGCCTTCTGGAACATCGTCCGCCTCACCGGCGGCCAACTGAAATAAAACTCCGGCCCCCCGTCAGCCATGGACTGCATCTTCGAAATCGGCGGCCGCCGCCTGCTCATCGCCGGCGCGCCCTGGACCCCGGCCACCGTGCCGGCCAACTTCCGGCCCTTCCTGCGCCCCGACGCCGGCGACGCCGACGCCCGCCTGACGGTCGAATACACCGCCGCAGCGCCCCGCGTACCCGCCACGCCGCCGCTGTCCGAGTCGGTCAACGACCTCGGCCGCGCCGCCATCCACGCCGACGCCGACGGCTGGACCATCGTCCTCACCCCGCAGCCCGGCGAACAGCCGCGCCTGATGACCATGGACCGCGCCCTGCGCTCGGCCACCGTCAGCCTCCGGCCAGCCGACCCCTTCGCCGACTTCGTCATCGACTCCATGGCCCGCATCTTCTTCTCACAGCATATCGCCGCCGCCGGCGACTTCATAGTCCACGCCTCCGCCGTGGGCCTCGGCGGCAAGGCCTACCTCTTCATGGGCCGCAGCGGTACCGGCAAGAGCACCCACTCGCGCCTGTGGCTCGACACCTTCGCCGGCGCCGAACTCATCAACGACGACTGCCCCATGATCCGGCGCACCGCTGCCGGCTACGCCGTCTGCGGCACCCCCTGGAGCGGCAAGACCCCCTGCTGGCGCAGCGTCAGCCTGCCACTGGGCGGCCTGGTGCGCCTGCGCCAGGCTCCGGCCAACGCCTTCAGGCCCCTCGGCGGCGTCGAAGCCTTCGTGGCCTTCATCCCGGGCATGTCGGTGATGACCGCCGACCGCGCCCTCTACTCCGCGGCCTCCGCGGCCGCCCTCGACCTGACGGGAGCCGTCCCCGTCGGGCTGCTCGAATGCCTCCCCGACGCGGCCGCCGCCCGCCTGTGCCACGCCTCCCTGACGGGAAAATTACCACCGAATATTTAATGTGAAGGCGAGACGCCTTCACTCCATCACCCAGATAAACGACATGAAGCTCAAGAAACCGCTTTTGACCGCCATCGCCGCCGTGCTGCTGCTCGGCGCCGGCGCATGCAAATCACAGAAAGACTATCTCTATCTCGCCGACATGACCGACGAGCAGGGTTACGCCATCACCCAGCGCTACCGTCCCCGCATCCAGCGCGACGACCGCCTCGAGATCACCGTCAGCTGCAAGAACCCCGAACTGGCCGTGCCCTTCAACGTGTCGCCCGGCACCTACGGCATCTCCGACGCCGGACAGGCCACCACCTCCGGCCGCCGCGACGCCGGTCAGTACTACCGCGTCGACAACGACGGCGACATCAACTTCCCCGTCCTGGGCAAGCTCTACGTCGCCGGCCTCACCATCCCCGAGGCTTCCGACCTCATCCGCCAGAAAATCATCGACGGAAACTTCATTAAAGACCCCATCGTCACAATAGAATTCCGAAATTTCCGTTATACTGTGTTAGGCGCCGCCAATTCCAACGGCACCTACACCGCCAACGGCGACCGCATCACCCTGCTCGAGGCCCTCGCGCAGGCCGGCGACCTTGCCCCGAACGCCGATCTGGGCAAGATAGCCGTCATCCGCGAAGAAGGCAGCACCCGCCAGGTCTACACGGTCGACATCCGCAACTCCGACATCTTCAACTCGCCCGCCTACTACCTGGCGCAGAACGACATCGTCTACGTCAGGCCCCGTAAGCCCAAGAGCGAGGAGAAGGCCAACGCCCTGCAGTGGCTCACCGTCGCTCTGTCGGTCGTCACCGCCACCACCTCCGTCATCTGGGTCACCCGCCAGTGACCCGGCTCCGGCGCCACCTGTATCTACGCAAACAATAAACCAGTCATAACAACATGTCAGCTGACAACAAAACAACCCAGTCGAAAGGCCCCAACCTCTCCGACATCCTCCTCTACCTGCTGTCGAAGTGGCCCTGGTACGTGCTCGCCCTGGTCGTGTGCCTCGCTTTCTCATGGTACCGCTCGGCCACCGCGCCCCTGGTCTACTACGCCCAGACCAAAGTGATCATCAAGGACCCGTCCAACAAGACCTCGACCGGCGGCTTCGAGCGCTACGAGAACTCCATCAACCGCGTCAACGTCACCAACGAGATCCTGCAGCTGCAGTCGAAGCGGCTGCTCCAGGAAGTCGTGGCCCGCACCCGCGCCGACGTGGTCTACACCACCCGCGCCGGCCTGCGCGACGTCAACATCTACGGCCGCACACCCGTCGAGGTCACCTTCCCCGACATGCAGCCCCGCGAGTCGATGGCCTTCACCCTGGTGCCCCTCGACTCCGCCACCACCCGCCTGATCGTCCGCGACGGCGGCGGCGACGAGCGCACCGCCACCCTCACCAACGGCAAGATCTACACCGTCCGCGGCCGCCTCGTCACCGTCCGCGCCACCGCCGACATGTCGCCCGCCTGGTTCGGCAAGGCCATCGACGTAGTCAAGGAGCCCGAGATCGCCGCCGTCAACCGCATCGCCGCCAACCTCGGCATCCGCCAGGAGGAGAAGGACGGCACCATCATCAACATCGCCGTCACCTCCGGATCCGCCGAGCTCGACGTAGCCCTGCTCAACGCCATCATCCAGGTCTACAACGAAGAGTCCATCAACGACAAGAACCAGGTAGCCATCAACACCGCCAACTTCATCGACGAGCGCCTCCAGATCATCGGCCGCGAGCTCGGCGGCGTCGAGAACGAGCTCGAGTCGTACCGCCGCGACAACCAGGTCGTCGACATCGGCTCCATGACCTCGCGCTACATGGGCGAGTCGGCCCGGTACAGCGCCGACGCCCTCCAGTACGACACCCAGCTGCGCATCGCCATGTTCATCAAGGAATACCTCACCGACCCCGCCCGGGCCAACGACCTCATTCCCACCAACCTCGGCATCAACGACCAGGCCATCGAAAGCCAGATCTCGCAGTACAACTCCATCAAGCTCCAGCGCGACCGCCTCAAGGACGAGAGCTCCGAGGCCAACCCCGTCATCCAGGAACTCTCGTCGACCCTGGCCCAGCTCCGCTCCAACATCCTGAGCGGCATCGACAACATCATCGTGTCCATCGAAGTCAAGCGCCGCGACGCCCGCGGCTACGAGGGCGCCGCCGAGTCGCGCATCGCATCCATCCCCCGCAAGGAGCGCGAGATCCTCTCGATCGAGCGCCAGCAGAAGATCAAGGAGTCGCTCTACCTCTTCCTGCTCAACCGCCGCGAGGAGAACGCCCTCACCCAGGCCATGGCCGACAACAACGCCCGCATGATCGAAGGCCCCGACGGCAGCTGCACCCTCATATCGCCCGACCGCCGGCGCATCATGCTCCTGGGCTTCCTCGCCGGCCTCTTCTTCCCCACCATCGTCATCCTGCTCTCGGCCTTCATGAACACCCGCGTGCGCGGCCGCCGCGACATCAAGGACGCCGTATCCATCCCCTTCCTGGGCGAGGTGCCCCTCAACAGCAGCCTCGACCGCAAGCGGCCCCTGCTGCGCACCCGCAAGGCCTTCGAGCACCGCAAGTCGATGATGAAGGGCGTCACCGACGACGCATTCCGCATGGTCATCGCCAACATGAACATGATGGGCCGCGCCGCCGGCCGCCAGCCCAAGGTCATCATGACCACCTCACTGCGCGAGGGCGCCGGCAAGACCTTCACCGTCACCAACATCGCCGACGCCCTCATGGCCGCAGGCAAGAAGGTGCTCCTGGTCGACATGGACATCCGCAAGGGCTCCCTCACCCACCGCGCCGGCCTGCGCCACGACCGCGCCGGCCTCACCAACTACCTCTTCGACGACACCGTCACCGCCGACGACATCATCGTCAGCCGCGACGGACAGCCCGACATCATTTCCTCGGGCATCGTGCCACCCAACCCCGTCGAACTCCTCGGCAGCCCGCGCCTCGACGAGCTCTTCGCCACCCTGCGCGGCCGCTACGACTACATATTCGCCGACTCCGTGCCCGTAGGCATCCTCGCCGACGCCTCCGTCACCAGCCGCGTCGTCGACCTGACCCTCTTCATCGTCCGCGTCGGCTCGCTCGACCGCCGTCAGCTCCCCGACATCCAGACCCTCTACGACGACGGCACCCTCGGATCCGTCGCCATCATCCTCAACGGCGTCGACCTCCACGGCGGCTACGGCTACGGCTACTCATACGGCTACGGTTACGGCTACGGATACGGATCGTACGGCTACGGCTACGGCCGGGGCCACAAACACCGCGCCCGCAAGCCCCGCCGCCGCCTCTTCTGACAAACAAAAACAAACTAAATAAACCATTCAAACAAATTATGAAAATGAAAAAGACTTATGAACGGCCGGCGACAGCCGTTACGCATGTCGAGCTCGAAAGCCCGATATGCACGGGTTCTCCTAACATCACCGCTGAATCGCCTAACGGCGTGGGCATCCAGGAACAGGACGTAAACACCGAATTCACCGGGTCCAACAATTTCGGTTCGCCCGACGACCATTGGGACTAATAAACCATCGAGTAAACATCACTAATTATAATAAAATGAAGATAAGACTTTTGCCGTCAGTTCTTCTCTTGGCGGCTGTCGCAGTTTCGTCATGCTCAGACGACGAACTGCAAAAAAATCAACCCGTCCCGACAGGTAACGAAATCAAATTCGGCGCCGTGCTCGAACAGGATGTAATGTCGCGCACTCATTACGGCGACGAGGCTAACGATCCTAATGCTGTTAAATGGCCTATCTACTGGAATTACCCCGATAATCTCGACGAGATATTCATATACTCGCCGCAGGGTGCCACAGGCCGAAATCAGGCTACCTACACTGTCCATCCGACCGATGCAACCCAAAGTGTCGCTTCGGACATTATCAGAAACGGCGCCTCCGGTGTTCAGACCGGCACCGACACCCAGCAGCCCTATGACTTCTACGGCCTTTATCCGGCTTCGGCAGCGAGTGGAATTGCTGCAGACCATGTGATTTATGGCCATATGCCGGAAGAACAGGCCGTGACTTTTGCCGGTACATCAGGCAGCCCGGCTACCGTGCTTCCCAACAAAGTAGAGATTGGTGAAACGCAGTATATTACGACTCCCGATATGAGCTGCTGTCTGATGACGGCCGAAAACAAAGGTGTCACACTGTCTGAGAATCAGGCCGTGACTCTTGCATTCAAACCTTTCGCGTCCGTTCTTGACATCACAATCAAGGGGCCTGCCGAGCTGAACACAGTTCCCGATTATCGAGTTACATCTGTTAAGGTTATTGCAGATGCGCCTATTGTCGGAGATTTTTCGTATGACTTCACAAAGTCCACTTTGGAGGAAGCCTTCAAGTCCGGCAAAGACACATCGGATTCACTCACTATTTCTACCGTAGGCTACGATGAAAAAGGGAACTTGCTCGGTATGCCTCTGGCCCATCTGAATACACTCCGCGTACAGGCTTTCATCCTGCCCAATCCTAATGTAAAAAATATTACGGTTCAGGTCTTTACTTCCGACTTCCGTGTATGGACCAAGAAACTGACAATGACTACGACGGGCGACGTATCCATATTCAAGCCCAGCCAGATCCACAAGGTCACTCTTCCCGAACTTGTTGCGGATGAGGCAAAATTCAACTACGACAACTGGATCGGTCAGCTCGACCCCCGCATTTATCTATCAGAACTGTCGCTCCCCGGCTCCACAAGCTCATTCTCGTGGAAGGAAGGTGCTCCGAATCCTATGCAGCATCTGACTGCCAAGCAGCAGCTCGCCGCCGGCATCCGTGTGTTCCGCTGCCATATATGGCTGTATGACATGCCGTCTATTATCCCCGGAGCCGGTGGGCCGGCATTTGGCATCAATGTAAACGGCTCGACATACGTGCGGCCCTTTGCCGAAGTTGTCCGCGAACTTGCGACAGAGTTACAGGAAAATCACCCCGACGAATTCTGCGTGCTGATGGTAGCCGATTATAAGCAGACTATTCAATCGGCTTCCGGCACAGAGGGATCATCCGACTATATCCCTGCCAGCCCGCAAAATGCATCCTGGAATACAGACAACGGCAAGACCTTTTATGAGCGCTTCAAAGTCATAATGAACCGAATGGTTGAACTTGGCTACGTTCCCGGCCACATCGATGCCAATACAACAATCGGCGATGTAAGAGGCAAGGTTATTGTCAAACTACAGATGAATGCCGACGGTGGCTACAACGGCGGCCTCACAGAGAATCTGAATTATTTTGGTGGTGCAAACTCAAATGACCAAATGAATTCGCTGCTGGCAAAAATCAGCGACTGGTCGGCATGCGAGGGTGCACCGGCACTGATGAACTGGTGGACGCGCCGCAACGGCACCACTCTGTTCTATGCGCCTATGACCTTCGGCCAAGTCGGTTCATTCGATTATACTGAATTTAAGGCAAACACCATTGGCGCACCAACACGCGGTACTGTAACAGTGAAAACACAAGGTCTCGCACCTGAAGCAGCACAAATGCTTGTCAACAAGGCTACTCGTGTTCCCTTAACGTCAGGTATGACTGGAGCTTACCGCGGCAGTTGCAATGTTATTGACCCTCCGACGGACTTCGATAATAATAACAAAATGTGGTACGTCTACGGCGCACAGGCGAATCCATCAAATGCCAAAGAATGGGAATTCGCACAATCTCTGGTTTCAGGAGCCACAGATGCCATCAGAACTTATTATAATTATAACAGCCTCGCGCATAACAAAATCTTTATGGTGTATCTCGGCGGCAACGGCAAAATTACCGATGACGACAACGACACAGGAGATCATGCATCAGATATCACCAATACCCTTGTGCCGCTATGGAACAATAATGTAAATGCCGCTAACTACGGAACGCAAAGGCCCTACGGATGGGTTCTGTTCAACCAAGTTCCCGGCGCTGACGAAGCGATAACGGGTGACGCCTCGAATCCGACTCCGGAATATCTTGTCCGCGCAGGCATTCAGAAGGTAATCACACGCAACAGCGAAAGCACTGACTTCCTACTCCGACGCAGGATCAGTGCTACCCCGTCGGCCGCTCCGGCAGGCGACACGCAGGGTACCAAACCCGGCGGAAGCCCGTTCTGATCCTAATGCTTTCATGCGCTGAAATCTCTTCATAATGTGGCGGCGAGGGCGCCGATGGCCCTGCCGCCGCATTCATTTCTTTTTCAGCCGCTGTATTCCTTTGCTTTCTGAATTTTGCGCCCCCCGGTCTCCCCGGGCCTCAGGCCCCCACGGAGACTGTCCTACAAACTTAAAAATCAATCTCTTTATATTCATATCATGAGACACATCATTTCAAAGCTTCTTTCCGTCTCTGCAATTCCGGTTGCACTCCTCGCACTATCGGGTTGCTCAGCCGATGAGATCGAAACTCCGAACTCCGGCAAGTGCAATACCGTGATCGAGGTCACGACGATCGCCCCCGAAGGCATCGGCGCGACGGGCTCACGAACCGCCGTCGATCCCACCGAGTATACTTCGGGCCAGATCGGAGTCAACTGGCTGCCCAACGACAAGATCGGCGTCTACGGCGACAAGGGGTCGGGCAATGTCGGCTTCGACAACCAAAGCAAGTACGAAACCGACCGCACCTCCTTTGCAGGCAATCTGAAGGACGGCGAAACGCCCCTCTATGCCTACTATCCCTACAATCCCTCCGCAAACAACGATCCGGCGTCGCTGACGGGCACCCTGCCTCTGACTCAGCACTACTCTACCGCAACCCGCGAACTCGAGGGCGACTGGAAGGTCGGCACGCCCAAGTCGGGCTCGTCGGCTCAATTCACCTTCCGCCATATTTTCCCGTTCCTTAAGTTCGACGTCAACGCAGCCGGCACCGATATAGTCGGCGAGAAGCTTCTGAATGTGTCTCTCACGGTAGAGGGCGCGCGGCTCGGCGGCGATTTCCGCTACGACCTCGCCAAGGACGCATGCACGCTGGCCGAGACTGCGGGAGCCGACTGCGTCACGATGGAGTGGTCGGACACTCCCGCGCTGACGACGAAGACGTTCCACGGCTACATGAACGTCGCTCCCTGCGGCGGTCTGCTGGGCAAGAACATCGACATCGTCATCACCACCGACCGCCACATCATCCGGTTCAGCCAAGAGTGCAAGCTCGATGCGTTCGAGGCCGGCTACTACTACACGATACCGCTGGAGCTGAGCCGCTTCGCCGGAATCTGGACCATCGAGGACAACCCCGACGGCCGTGAGGAAAACGCGGCGTGGGTGCCGGGCCTCGAAAGCCGCCTGGCCTGCGCAGCAAAGGGCCGGGAAAAGCTCAGGAAAATCCCGACCGGGAAACTCGCGATCATGAGCGCCGTCCACGCCCAGAGGAAGCTGTCTTCCGCCTGGAGCATGCTCAAAATCGAGAGCCCCAGCGTCACGAGTGTGAGGATCGGTGCATAAATGCGCATGATCCGGCTGCCCGCATCGGGAATTTCAAGCTCGCGGACGAAGGTTTCGGGGTGCCCCTCACTTCTGAAGATGCAGTCCTCCCCGTGCCACGCCTTTTCCTCGCGCACGGCGGCCTTCGGCTCGTTCATGGAGCACGCGGCCTTGAGCGTGCGGACTTTCGCAAGCTGCATGGAATACTCTCCAAGAAGCGCCATGCTCAGCTGCAAGGTCACCGCCGGGCAGAACGGAATGCGCCCGGCCCGAATGGCAAACACCCCATCCACCGCGCACGCAAGCGTCAATACCACCAGCATGCTCGCGTGGTCATACCGAAGACGCAGCACTGCGCGCACGCCGCGCAGCATCACATCAAAGGCGATAAACGCCTGCACTACCATTATAATGAGTAAGACCTTCGAAAATACGTCCGCGTTCGCGGTAAAATCGTAGCTTCCGAGGCTGTAGCTCGCAAAATACGCAAGCGCCCCGGACACGATCGCGAGCAGGATGCTCAAAAACAGCCGCAGCCGCTGGAACGTGCCCTGCGCGTAGTAGGTATAAGCCGCGCGGCAGTCGGGAAATTCCCGCTCGGGCTGCTCTTTGCGGCGCTCCATGCGTTTGGCCTGCTGCTTCTGGTGGCGCTCCAATTGCTTCTGGCGCTTTTTGGCCTCTTTTTCCGCGCGCCTGGCCCGCTGCGCCGCCTTTTGGCCGGCACCGTCGCTGTCGTAGGCGATGACCACGCCCCGGCGCCT
>CAJJQT010000050.1 GCA_905193995.1 uncultured Porphyromonadaceae bacterium
GAGCCGTAGGTCGAACCCATGGTGTATTTCAGCGTCAGCGAGGGTTTGCCGGCCTCGTCGTAAGTGGCCTCCAGCACGCGGATATCGCTCTTGCCCGCCACGGCTATCAGCGAGCCGTCGCAGCTGACGCCCATGGCGCCCATCGGGGTCGATGTCTTGATCATGGCGGCGTCGCCGCAATAGTAGTCGAACTCACCCTTGGCGTTGAGGTGAAGCAGCGAGGGCACGCCGTCGCTGTTCGTGTCGCGGTTCTGTCCGATCCAGAGACCTCCGCGGCCGTCGGGCTCTACGCAGTCCGACTGATTGCGCAGCTTGTTGACGCCGCCGTTCTCGAACATCGGATAGACATACGAGGGAGCTGCCGTCCATGCCGCCGTCGAGGCACCCAGGTCGTAGCGGGTGATGTACGATACATTCTCGGCCGGATGTTCGTCCTTGGCGCCGGGGTTGAGGTCCTCGTCGGAAGTGTAGAGCTTCAGTGTCTCGCCCGAACCGGTCACGCACAGGTCGACGATGGAGCCGTGGATGGCCGTACCGTTCTCCGAAGCCAGGCCGTCGCCGTTGCGCGTGCCGCCGAATACTGTGCGGAATTCAGCCGGGTTGGCCGGATCCAGAACCCACACACCCGAGTGGCCGTCGCTCCAGTCGCAGATGTAGACCTGGCCGTCGTCGGCCACGTCGAGGCGCATCGGCGACGAGTTGCCCGACCACTTCTGGCCGCCCTGCCATGGAGTGCCGCCCTGCCCGGCCACGTCGGTAAAGGCTGCGTCGAGCATGTAGATGCCTGTACCCTGCCGCTGTCCTTTCTTGCCGTTGGCGGCGATGGAGGTGGCGTAGATGTGGCCGAACCACTGGCTGCCCGGGTTGCAGTCGACAGCCACCGAGCGGATGTTGGCTATCTCAAGCAGCGGATCACCGTTGACCGAGAACTGCGAGGGCTCACCCGTGATCGGGTCGGCCTTGGCCGTGATGCTCCAGGCATACTCGCCGTCGGCGATGCCCGTCGACTCGAAGCCCACGGTGTTGGTGCCGCGCGGCTGCGGGCCCAGATCGATGCTCCTGACCACATTGCCGTCGCGGATCAGGTTGAGTGTCACCGAGGTGGCGTCGTCGTTGAGGGTGAAGCGTACTGAGTTGGCCTGTACGGGCTCCAGGCCCGAGGCATAGACGTTGGCGTGCCCGTTGGCCTCTTCCTCACTGTAGTTCGGATCGTCGAGCATGGCGATGGGGCCGCGGGTCTTGGCCGCCTCGCACACTACGTCTTCCTCATACTTGGTGTAGCCCTCGGCCTCGATGGTGAGATGGTAGGTGCCGGGCTGCAGGTCGGGGAAGTAGAAGATGCCGTTGTAGTTGTTGTCGGTCGTATAGGTGAGGTTCACGCCGTTGCCCGTCAGGGTGACGTGGGCGCCGTTGAGGGGCTTGTACTGGTCGTGGTCGCCGAACGATGCGCCCAGGAACAGCGGATCGCGCAGGATGCGCTTCGAGTCCTTGGCGGCGCCGGCGATGATGCCGGTCGTCGGCAGCGGCGCGCTGTAATACTCGCAGATCGAGGTATAGATCTTGTAGGCCACGATCTTGCTGTAGTCCTCGCTCAGCATGCGGTGGGCCTCGGGCTTATAATCGTGGAAAGCGATCTCGGCCAGATAGCCGGGGCGCCACATGTGGCGGAACACGCCCAGGTGGTAGCCCTCGGTCCACGACGAGTAGAACGCCGAGTCCGACACCACATAGGGCGATCCGGGGCTCTTCATGGCCTGCCAGCACGTCAGGTTGTTGTCGTGGAGATGGCGCCAGGCCGTGGTGCCCATCACCTTCGATTCGGGACGGTCGGGATCGTTGATGTTGAACGCCTGGCCCGGGCGCGGATCGGCGCCGCGGTACATCACCATCAGGTGGTTGGCGCCGTTGCCGTTGGAGTGGATCGACACGAACA
This sequence comes from uncultured Porphyromonadaceae bacterium, assembly GCA_905193995.1. GTDB lineage: Bacteria > Bacteroidota > Bacteroidia > Bacteroidales > Muribaculaceae > CAG-873. Next base: position 1,934 of record CAJJQT010000050.1, read on the forward strand.
TGTCGGCCTGCCAGGCTGTGGCCTCCTCTCCGATTTCGGTCAGGATACGGTCGTCCTCCGGACGGTTCTGCGTGCGCGACATCTTCACTTCGGCGCCGGCAGCCTCGAGCAGTCGGCGCAGTTCGAGCCCGCGCCAGAGGTTGTGCTTCGACTCCCAGCAGCCTTCCTCGCACACGTTCGGGAAGGGGATGGTCGGATTCCAGCGGTCGGTCGACACGGAGCCGTCCGAGCGGTAGCCGTTGGCGAAGGCGCCCGGCACGCGCGTGCCCGACGATGCCTCGTAGCCGCCGTGGCCGGGGTTGATGTAGATTTTCTTGCCCTGCAGAGTCTGCGCGCCTGCCGTCGGCACGGCCAGCAGCGCCACGAGGGCCGTCAATAAAGCTTTTTTCATAATATTTGCCTGTAATTTGTTTTCACGGTTCGATGCAAGAATCCGGCAGCCCGCTTCCGGGGCCTCATTTCAACTACTCTACTATAGCAATCTGCGTCTGTGTCTCTCTATCTTCAATTACTTGAATACCTTGAGCGGCCCCGGACGCCGGACTGCCGGATCTGTGTCAGTGTTTCTAAGGTTCGCGTCAGAGCTTCTTGCCGACCTCGATCAGTACGAAGCCTGCTCGCGGAGCGGCCGCCATGATGCGGAGTTTGCCGTCGGGGCCGATGGCGGCGCCGGTGTTGGCTGAGAACGCCGAGCAGTTCTTGCCGTTGAGGCTGTATTCCCACAGCACGGGCCGGTCGGTGTCGCTGAAGTTGGTGAAGGCAAGCGACGTGTTCAGACCGGCCGACACGTCGTAGACGCGCAGCGTCTGGGCGTGACGGTTGCTCCAGCCGTAGCAGTTGGTCGTCAGCAGGTACCGCTCGCCGTTGAAGTTCACCACGCGGGCATCGGTCTCGGCTGTGCCGGGATAGTCGCAGCCGTCCTTGCCGTCGATCATGTTGATCACGTTCAGATCCTGGTCCACGAGCAGAATGGCCCGCTGGTAGGTCGACGTGAGCGTATAGACGCCCTCCTCGCCCACGACGGGGTTGATGGCCGCGTAGTAGGCCACGCTGTAGGGCGGGATGATGGTCTCGGGCTCGGCGCTGACGGCCGTGAAGCCTTCAACCTTGAAGCGGAGTGCCAGACCGCCCTGCGCGTGGTCGAACAGCCACAGGTAGCCGTTGCCCTGCTCGTCGATGGTGGCGCTCATGTTGTCGCCCCAGCGGCCCTTGACGGCATCGCTGCCGGCGAAGTCAAGCACGGTCTCGCACGCTGCGTCACGGTCGGTCCAGTGGTAGATCTTCAGCGGAGCCTCGGCGCTGACACCGGTGGTGAGGTTGCAGATGTAGATGTGACCGTGGGCCAGGACGCCCGAGCTTACCTCGTAGGTACCTCCGGCGATGCCGGTCTTGTCGAGCATGTGGTCCAGGGGAGCGCCTGCGGCCACCTCATCCCACAGCAGCACCTTCGGATTGGTGCCGCCCTGGCGCGATACGACCAGCAGCTGCTCGCCGTCGAACTGCGTCCAGCGCGTGTTCTCGGCCTCGTAGTCGCCGTAGATCATGCTGCCCTCGTGGGCCGAATGGTCGTAGATGACCGCCTCGGCGAAGTCGCCGCCGAAGACGGGCACGCCCGAGAACGAGATGTCGTACGTCTTGGTCAGGCCCATGAAGTCGAGCGTCATCTGACCCGGATTCTCGGCGCTTATCACGCCGCCTTCAGCGTTGCTGAAACTGTACTGCGTGCGGCGCGGCAGCATCGTCACGCTCACGGGCTCGGCCGTGGCCGATTCCTCGCAGTTGAGGTAGACGGTGCCGGTGACGTCGCTCACGAAGCCGGTGCGGATATTGCCCGAGGCGTCCTTGCACTGGATGGCGGTCAGTACGGGCTTCTCTTTCGGGTCGAGCATCACGAATTTGGCGGTATACACGGCCGTGTTCTCGTTGTTCACGACCGCGATGACGGTCGACCCCCCGCTCACGTCGTAGGTCTCCCGGTCAAGTTTGGCGCCCAGCGACAGTTTCGCCGTGAAGCGCACTGCCTCGATGTCGGTCTCTGCCGGGATTACAAACTGGATGGTCTTCGACTCCTCGTCGAGCTCGCCGGCGATGTTTTCGGCGCCCGTGAAGCCGCCGTTGGCCACCGCGATATTGTAGATGATGGTTTCGCCCGACGGGTTGTCGTAGTTGGTGTCGTCGTCGTTGCAGGCCGTGGCGATGCCGGCCAGGCCGATACCGACACATAGGCTCAGGGCGATGGATTTATAGCGTTTCATACTGTATTTCTATGATATTATTTCCATTCGGGATTCTGCTCGAGCACGTAGCCGTTCTGCTCGAAGAGTTGTATCTGGTCGGTCGGGATCGGCCGGATATAGTCGTGCGGCTGAGGTGCCGGGCGGTACTGGGCCGGGCGTGTCACCACCAGATAGCCCTCGGTGGCGCCGTCGGGCAGCACGGCCTTGGTCTTGTCGGCCTTCGCGAAGTCGGCGTACGAAATCCAGGCACCGGTGCTGATGGCCGGATTGTACTCGCTCCAGGCATAGATGAGCTTCTTCCACCGCTTCAGGTCATCGAGGCGCGAGCCTTCGAAGGCCAGCTCCACGCGGCGCTCGCGGCGGATCTCCCACAGCAGCGACGGCACGTCGGGATCGCGGTTCGGGTCGTCGTAGACAACGCCGCCCACAGCGGGTTCGCCGCCGATCACCTGCAGGTGCGGCATCTTCACGCCCGGACGGTCGCGCAGCACGTTGATCGAAAGGTCGAGGTCCTGCTGCGTCAGTATACCCAGTTCGTAGCAGATTTCGGCATAGTCCACCAGTATCTGGCCCAGACGGAACTGCGGGCAGTCGGTCGTGTTCTTGGCGTTGCCGGTGTAGATCAGATCGGTACTGCCTTCCTTCGAGCGATCCATGTACTTGCACAGCGAGAAGCCCGAGCGCGAGTAGGCCGCGCCGCTGACGTCCTCGCCCGCGATGTAGTATTTGTCGGGACGGATGATCATCCCCAGGCGCGGATCGCGGTCGGCGAAGTACTCGGCCGCGGTCTTGGGGCAGAAAGTGATGTCCCTGGCGTAGACGGGCAGCCCGTCGGAGGCCAGGAAAGCGTCGGCGAAGTCGCGGCTCGGACCGGTCTGCGGCTGCAGATAGTTGTAGTTAAGCACGCTGTGACCGGTCTTGGTGTCGATATAGCGCTTGTACAGGATCACTTCGGGATTGCCCGAGAGGTCCTCGCTGGCGAAGAGCGACGCGTAGTCGGGCGCCAGGCTGTACTTGCCCGAATTCATCACCACGAGGCATGCCTCGCGGGCCAGTTCCAGACACTGGCGCGCCATGTCGGCGTTGATGCCGTGGTATTTCAGGAACGTGCCCTCGCGCAGCAGGCGCTGCGAGATCATCGCGGCGGCCACGTAGCGGTTGATCTGCAGCTCGCCGTCGTTCTCGCGGATATTCTCCAGCGCGAAGCGCAGGTCGGCCAGCACTCGGGGCATCACCACGCGGTCGCGGCTGTCGCGGGGCTTGTAGAGCGAGTCAAGGTCGGTGCTGTTGATGCGCGTCGAGTACCACTGCGTGTCGCCGTAGTAGAACGACAGGTCGCAGTACTCGATGCCGCGCAGCAGGCGAGCCACGCCGCGCCAGTGATTGCGGGTGGCCTCATCGAGGTTGGGCACCTTCTCCACACCCTCGAGCAGGTAGTTGGCGCGGCGCACGTACGAGTACGTATAGTTGTTGTCGGTGCCGCTCACCACGATGTAGGGCCAGGTGGTCTGCGTCACGTCGCTGGTGTTGTCGGTGATCTTCTCGTTGTAGCCGAAGTTGCCGGCGAAGCCCGTGAAATACGACGTGTACGACCCGTTGGCGAACGTGCGTATGTGCGCCTCGGTCTTCCAGTAGTCGTTCTCGTCGACCTGATCCACCGGAGCCACATCGAGATAGTCGTTGCACGACGTCAGCCCGACGCCGATGGCCAGAGCGGTGAATAATATTCTTGATGTTTTCATGATTTGCTGTAGATGAGTGGATTAGAAAGTGACTTGAAGACCGAACGAATATTCCTTGCTGAAGGGATACGAGCGGCCGATGTAGCCGCCGTCGCCGGTGGCGGTGCGCGTCTCGGGATCGATGGGCACGCCCCCGAGATGGTCCCATGTCACGAGGTTTTCGAACGAGGCGTACACGCGCAGGCGGCTGATCATGATCTTGCGGGTGAGTTTCTCGGGCAGAGTGTAGCCGAAGGTCAGGTTTTTCCAGCGGCAGTAAGCCATGTTGAGCAGGTAGCGGCTCTGCTTGCGGAAGTTGGGGTTGGCGCTCTGGTAGTTGAGGGCCCACGGGCGCGGATAGAAGGCGTCGGTGTTCTCCTCGGTCCAGTAGTCCATGTGGTGCTGGTAGTAGGCTTCGCCGTAGTGCCAGCCGGGAATCACGAGCTGGCCCGTGCCCCAGAGGTCGCGCTTGCCCACGCCCTGGAAGAATACGCCCAGGTCGAAGCCCTTGTACTGCAGGTCGAGGCGCACGCCGTACTGGTAGCGCGGCGTCGTGTTGCCGATCACCTTCATGTCGCCGTGGTTGTCGATCGTCGGCACGCCGTTGGTGCGTCCGTCGTCGATCTGGCCGTCGCCGTTGAGGTCCTTGTACTTCACGTCGCCGGGCAGGAATTCGAAGCTCGTCTGGCCGTACTGGTCCACGAGGTACTGCTGCGAGGCCACGCCCTCGGCATAGCCGGTGATGCGGCCGGACTCGTCGTAGGTGAAGTCATCGGCCGTGAACAGGCGGTCGGTCTCGTAGCCCCAGATCTCGCCGTAGGTCTTGCCGTTGTAGCGGTAGTCGCAGCGGCGTTCGTTCGGGTCGACGTTGTCGAACTTGCCCGTGGCGTCGCTGATGTTGGCCGTGACGGTCATGCTCAGGCCGAAGGGGAAGATGTGGTTGTAGTCAACGGCCAGTTCCCAGCCGCGGGTGGTCAGATGGCCGTAGTTGGTCATCGGCGCCGCCTGCCCGAAGGTCGACGGCAGCGACGCGCCCGTGTTGATCAGGTCGGTGGTCTTGCGGCTGAACCAGTCGAAGGTCACGCCCAGACGGTTGTTTAGGAAGCGGAGGTCGACGCCCAGGTCGGTCGTTGCGACCTTCTCCCAGGTGAAGCCGTAGGCCAGCGCCTTGGGCATATTGAACGAGTAGACGCCGTTCTCGCCGATGATCCAGCCCGACTCTACGAGCGACATCACGGGCACGAACATCGAGTTCGACACCTGCTGCGAGCCGATCTTGCCCCAGCTGCCGCGGATCTTGAAGAACGACCATACCGGATTGAGGCCTTCCATGAATTTCTCGTTCGACACGATCCAGCCGGCCGAGAACGAGGGGAAGAAGCCCCAGTGCTTGCCGCGCGGGAAGCGGCTCGAGCCGTCGTAGCGCAGGTTGGCCTCGAGCAGGTAGCGGCCGTCGTAGTCGTAGTTGACGCGGGCGAAGAAGCCCGTCAGCGTATTCTTGTTGTTGTATGAGGTGGCCTGCATCTCGCCGGTGCCCAGCGATATCTCGGGCCGGTCGGACAGCACCAGGTCGAGCTTGCTGCCCGTCTGCCCGTAGTCGTTGTAGCTTTCGATGTTCGTGCCGACGAACGCGCCGATGTTGCCGATGCGGTCGTTGCTCCACTTATAGCGCAGCAGGGCGTTGAACACGTGGTAGTCGGAGAAGGCGCTCGCCTTGCGCGACACGTTGTTGGCCGGCGTTGTCCAGGTCTTGTACACGAAGTCGTTCAGGCTCCAGAAGTCGTAGCCCTTGGCCTCGCCGCCGTTGGTTTCGGTGTAGCGGTTCACGTGCGTGAACGTGTAGTCGGCCTCCAGGGTCAGGTTCTTGTAGAGGTTGATCGTAGTGCCCAGGTTCACGCGCATCCAGTTGTTGCGCACCTTGTTCATGTTGGCCTGCGCGCGCTCGCTGATCGAGTTGTGCAGCGGCTCCCCGTTGATCGTGCCGTAGGGGAATGTCGCCGGCCAGCGGTACAGGTAGTAGAACTGGTCGTAGTTCGAGTTGAACTCATACGGATTCTCGGTGTTGGTGCGGGTGTACATCAGCTTGGTGTGGAACTCGAACCAGCTGTTGAGCTGCGTGCGCGTGCCGAACGACACGTTGAAGCGCTCCTGCTTGTCGTTGTTCACCTTCATCATGCCCGTGTTGCCCATATACCCCAGGCCTACGTTGTACGATGTCTTGCCCGACGAGCCGTTGATGCCGAAGTTGTGGGTCTGCATGAACGAGCTGTTGCGCGTCATCATGTCGTACGGATCCCACGAGCGGTAGAACTGCAGATTGCCGTTCAGACGCTCGTAGTCGCGGCCGTAGACCAGCTCGGGCGACAGATTGTAGCCGCCGTAGACGCGCTCCCACTCTTTCATGCGGTCGATCGTGTTCCAGTCCCAGTACATGTTGATGTCGTTGGTCACCGAGCTGACGCCCTTCGAGCGCTCGGCGCCCAGCAGCGCCAGCGTGGCACCTTCCGAGCCGATGGCCAGCTCGGGCTTCACGGTCGGCTTCTTCCAGGCGAAGTTGTCGCTGTAGCTTACGGTGAAGCGCTCGCCGATCTTCGCGTTCTTGGTCGTGATCAGCACTACGCCGAACGCGCCCTTGATACCGTAGATCGACGCCGAGGCGGCATCCTTCAGCACCGAGATGCTCTCGATGTCGTCGGGATTCACCACGCTCAGGTCGTTGACCTCCACGTTGTCGACCAGGATCAGCGGATTGGTCGAACCCTGGATCGAGCCGATGACGCCGCGGATCTGCATCGTAGCGTTGTTGCCCGGACGACCGTTGGCCGAAGTCACGTTCAGGCCCGGGACAGCACCCTGAAGGCCGCTGGTGACGTTCGTGATGGGTCGCCCGTCGAGCTGCCGCCCTACGTTGACGGTGCTGACGGCGCCGGTCAGGTTCACGCGCTTCTGCGTGCCGTAGCCCACGGCCACTACCTCCTGCAGCAATTCGGTGTCGCTGCTCATCCTCACGGTCAGGTCGCTGCCGTTGCCCACTTCCACGGTCATGGGCTTCATGCCCACGTACGAGATCTCGAGCTTCGACTGCGGCGTGAAGTTGCCCGTGAGCGTGAAGCGGCCGTCGATATCGGTAGCCACACCCGTGCGCTGGCCCTTGACGCGGACGCTGGCGCCGATGGCCGGCTCACCCTCGCTGTCGAGCACCGTGCCCGTCACGGTCGTCAGGCCGCTCTGCGAGGTCTCGGAGTCGGCGCCGGCGTTGCGGCCGCCGCCCAGGCGGTTCTTCGACAGCACGATGTTCGTGCCCTCAAAGGCATAATATATGTCCTTGCCGGCAAGCACCTTGTCGAGCACCGTACGCACGGATTCATCCGTGGCGCTGACGCTCACCTTCACCCTGGTGTCGACGTTGTTGTTCACCACGAACAGATAGCCCGTCTGGCCTTCGATCTGGTCAAGGACGGTCTTCAGGGGCTGCTGGCTGACTGACAGAGTCACTTTTTCTGATTTCACCTTCACCGACGGTGACGGCTCGGCCCAAACGCCTGCAGTCGAGGCCGCTATCAGCAGCAACGCCAGCATCAGGCTTCTCATCAGAGTCTTGGCTGTGTGCGAGGACACTCTACAGTCCTCTCGTTTTGGATTCATAAATTGCAATGCTTTTCGATTAATGATTGATTCGGTTTGTGTCGCCGGGAATCCGCTTCCCGTTGCCGCGCTCACTGCGCGGACT
>CAJJQT010000051.1 GCA_905193995.1 uncultured Porphyromonadaceae bacterium
CGATGCGGCAGAAGCCGACAGCGGGATTGACCGGGAAGGGATTACCTGCCTTGTCGAAATAGCTTTCTGAAACAGGATTGTTATGCCGATCGTATTCGAAAACACGTTTATGGAAACCGTACATTGTAGCCGCGGGTTTGCCGTAACCGTCGAAAGCCGCCATCTCGGTGACGTTGCCGCGGTTGTCGTACTTGATCTCCGTCTCGGCCTGGCTGTTTCCGGAGCCGGCAATCGGACTGCCGTCGGTGCGGTAGCGGAGCTCGTGGACGAGACGGTTGCGGTTGTCGTATTCCCTCACTATGCGGTGAGTCCCGTCAGGAGCGGCAGCCGGCGACGACGAGGCGTTCCAGATGGACTGCTCGTGAAGGTTGCCGGCATTGTCATAGACGTTGCGGATCTCATGGGCCTTTACGTCGAGATCGTTGTTGGACAGGAATGCCTCGACAGGACGGTCTGCCAGATCGGTCGCCCTGACCGACACAATGAACCCGAGATCATTGTATGTGAAGTGACTCTTGGCGGTATTCGGGAAAAGCTGTCCGGAGGGGGCTACATCCCAGACCGTAGCGACACGGCCGGTCGCCGGGTCGTGGGTCATGTGGCGCGTGCGGAGCAGACGGTCGTGATCGTCATAGAACTGAGTCTGATTGACACGGGCCGTAGAAGCGTCATAGGCATTGACGATGCGGCTGTAACCGTCGTACATGACCGGCTTGCCATCAGCGTCGAGAAATGCTTCGGCCACGTTACGCCCCTGGCTGTCGTAGCTGACCGTATGGGTGGCGAAGTGGTATCGGCTGTTGGCCGGACGGCCCTCGGTGTCGAAATTCTCGACTTTTTCCAACGAGCCGTAGGGCGAATATGTAAGCTCGATCTTGTGGACGCCATCGGCGTTGACGGTCGGATTGTCGTCGCTGTCGAAGTAGGCGCGCGACTTCACGCGGCCCAGATGGTCGTAGTCGGTCACTGAACGCGAATCGTTGCCGTTGCGGCCTACAGGCGTACCGTCGAGCCGCAGCGTCTCCTCGGTGAGCATATCGCCCTGGTCGTTGAATGTACGCCGTATAGTCGATATGCTGAGTTCATTGTCGGTCTGCTCGCCGTTTTCGTCGAGAAGCGACATTTCCAAAGGCAACCCTGTGGCGGTATTGATGAATCTGATGCCTGAAGTGCGGTCGCCGTTGAAATTGCCGGTCACGGGATTGTTTTCCTCGTCGACAAGCTGAATTCTGGCTACGAAATTGTTTTCGTCGGGTTCATAAACTTCGGCCACATAACCGTTGCGGTTGAACATAGGTTCGCCGTCGGCGTCGACGCAGGTCGTGCGGATGCGGAAGCCGTCGCCGTCATACTCGTATTTATATCCGAAGACGCCCGATTTTTCGCTCGCGACCGGTTGCTCGTGCCCGTTGAAATACATCTCCGATGTCATATTGCCGACTTCATCGTAGCCGAAGCGCGCGATATGTATATTGTGGCCTTCATGTGAAGGATTGCCGTCGGCAGCAAAGAAAGCCGCTTCAGTTCGGTTGCCGTCGTCGTCATACTTATACCGGCGGATCGACGTTCCGTTCAGATCACCGACGGCATTGCCGGCGCGGTCAATAGCTGTGACCTCCGTGACGCGACCCTGCTCATCATATTTATACCGCTGGCCAAAGGCGCCGTTAGCATCGGGGATCGTATCCTTCAGCAGTGACAGGAACATGCGCTTCACCAGACGCCCGTGCTCGTCATATTCAAGACGCATGTGGGCAATGCTCGATGAGGTGGCGTTGTATCCGTTGGCATCGGGCTGCCGCACGGTACCTTCATAGAATTTCGGCGTGTTTTTGTCATCGTCGTATAGTACATCGACGTTGTTGCCTTTTTCATCGTACGAGAATTTGTACATAACCTTGCCGTGCGAGTCGCGCGCGATCATATAGTCGATCTCGCCATCGCTGCCGTAGTGGTATTCCTGATCAGGAAAACGTACGCCGAGCTCTTCGGCGTCCTGATATTCGACAATCTGTCCCTTGCCGTTGACAAGCGACAGGCGTGTGACTTTGCCGCCGCGGGTCTGGATGCGGTAGCTGACGCTGCGTGCGCGCTGTTCCGAGCCGTAGAGGCCTCCGATACCTATGGGCACACCTTTCACCTCGACATAGTCGCGGTAGTAATATGTCTTGGTGCGCAGCATTCCCCAGACAAAAAATCCGGCGGCGATGGCGATGAGCGTAAGGACTATAGCCCCTGCCCTGAGCGTGCGGGCGCCTGTATTCTTCAGTTTCCATGATCCGGTTTCGAGATAGAGGGCGGTGCGGCGCCGGACCTGCTCGGGCGTAGGCCGCTTGGCCGGATCTGCATCGAGCATTTCGCCTATAAGCTTTATCAGGCCCGACGACAGATCGGTACGCTCGATCGGAGGCATCGGTTCACCCTGAGCCTGCACCAGGCCGCCGTGATCGCCGAAAGGCGCGTTGCCCGTAAGCATCTCGTAGGCCGTGGCACCGAGCGCCCAGATGTCGCCCTTGCTGTCCGACACGCCGTTGAAACGTTCGGGCGACATGTAGGCCCGGGTACCTCCGTAGCTCTCGGACTCGCTGTTGCGACCTGTCGAAATACCAAAGTCGCTTAGCATGAAGTTCAGGTCGTCATCGAGCATTATATTGTCGGGCTTTATGTCCTGATGGATGACGTTGTGGCGGTGAAGGTGCTCGAGACCGGCGGCAACGTCGTGCAGCAGCTTCACCACGTCGGCTTCGTCGCATCGGCCGACCATCGAGCTCACCGAGCCGTTCTCACAGTAAGGGAGTACCAGATATGGCGTGCCGTTGTTGACCGAATAGTTGGTAGGCGTCAGCAGATTCTGGTGATTGATGTTGTAGACGGTGGTGAACTCTTTCTGAAAATCCTTTGCGCCGTAGGAGTCGAACTCGCCCTGTATGGCCGAGAATATCTTGACAGCCACGCGGAGATTAGTGAGCGAGTCCTCAGCCAGCCACACCTGGGCCGAGGCCCCCTGGCCAAGAAGCTCGATCAGACGATAGCGTCCGTCAAATATCGTATTTGGTTCTAAATAAAGCATATTCGGAGTTAGGTGAGCCGCACAGCCGCCGGTATATGGTTGGCCAGGGTCACATCAGATTTTTTACTACGTCATCGAATACCGTGAAAGCTAGGATCGACATTACAGCCAGAAAAGCCACGAAACACAATATGACCGTAGTCCAGGGAAAGCGACGACTGCCGGAGCCGTTGCTTCGGTGGACAGACTGCTTCGCTTCCTTCTTTTTGCTTTTTTTCTTTCCACGGCTATCTTCGGGATTGGCGCCGACTGCACCGGGTTCGTAAGGATCGGCCTGACTGCCCGAAAAATGTGAGATGAGCGACTGCTGATTGCTGAAACGCTCAGTCCCGGCACTGTCAGCACCTGCACCGGAGGCGACCGAATCTTTGGGAGAAGCCATGTCGGTTACCGGCGGCGTCAGCTCCGGCATTGCGGCTATGACAGCCGCCCAGTCAAGCGGATATCGGCCGGCCAGGCGTATATTGTCGCCGACTTCCACATACACAGCCTGATTGCGGAATTCACGGCCGTTAATCTCCGTGCCGTTCGAGCTGTGGTCCGTGAAGATCAGACGCCCGTCGGCGCCGATACTCAGATCGGCGTGACGGTTGCTGACAGTCTCGTATTCCTGCCCGACAACGATAGTGTTGTCGGGCGCACGTCCTATGGTAAGGGTAGTTGGCATTATTTCACGGGAACAAGTTCGTCGTCTTCCTCAGGATTTGTAGAGCTCTTATCGTCTGTAATCTTGTCACTGCTACTGCCGGCGCTATGCATCTTGTCCTCGTCAGTTGTGGACTGAGTCGAGGTAGTTGCGGGAGTCCTGGCACCTTGATTGTTGGCACGGTGTTGTTGTGCGGCTGGCGCAGGCTGCCTTGGAGCATCAGCGTCGACATCCTGTTCCTCAGCAGTTTCGCTTTCGAAATCGGACTCGTCTATCTCGTCGTTTTCATCGTCGGTGGCGTTTTCGTCGATCTGTTCCTTGTTTTCTTTTTCCTCGCCGTCGGCTTTGCCGCGCTGGGTAAGGAAATATGCTGCCACACCGCCGGCGATGAGCATGATTGCGATAAGCACGATCCACAGGCCGGCTTTCGATTTTTTAGCTTTCTCCTTTGATTCGGTCTTTCCGTCGGCCGACTTTTCCGCAACGGCATCTTTGGCACCCTTAATGTCGGCAGGAACAGCCTCACCCACGGAGGCGGCCGGCCGCGGCGGCACGGTCTTCATGGGCGTGATTTTTGTCTGCGTGGGTTGCTCTGCGTGGGGCTTGGGAAGCACCTTTTTCGGCACGCGGTCCGACGAAGACTGTGCTCCGCCCGAATCGATGGCAGCCACTGCCACGGTCACGTTGTCATTGCCGCCGGCAGCGAGCGCCGCATCGATAAGCTTGTCCGACAGAGTGTTCATATCGTCGGATGAGTGTTTGATGATGGCCTGTATCTCGCTGTCACGGAGCAATCCGCTAAGGCCGTCGGAACACAGCAGGATGATGTCGCCATCGCAGAGAGGCTGGGGCGCGAGCAGACAGTCGGGCTCGGCCTTCTGCTTGGCGTCGCACAGGCAGCGGGTGATGACGTTGCTGTTGGGATAGTCGAATGCATCCTCCTCTGAGATTTCGCCGGCGTCGACGAGAGTCTGCACGTATGAGTGGTCCTTCGACACCTGGAACAGACCGGTGGCGGGATTGTAGATATAAGCGCGGGAGTCGCCGCACCAGCACACGTAACACTGGCCGTCGAGCAGCCATGCCATCACGATGGTAGTGCCCATGCCGCGTGTTTCGGGAGTCGATTTCTGCTTGATGCGCCGGTCGGCCTCCACTACGACTTCCTTCATGAATTTCTCGACCGTAAACCGGTTCTTAAGCACTTCGGGCGTAAGGTTCGTCGGAGTGAAATATTCGCGGACAGTGTCGATAGCGATCGCCGAAGCGACTTCGCCGGCGTTCATTCCGCCCATGCCGTCGGCTACTACCAGCAGAGCTCCGTTCGGCCCGAGGTCGTAGGTCTGGTTGTTGACCCAGGTCATGGTCGGCTGCGTCAGGTCGGCTGCCGCCTGGAAGTTGTCTTCATTATTTGTGCGAACGCAGCCTACGTCTGTCTTGGCAGCGATGCGGAATTTTATGTCTGACATATTATGCTTATATGATATTCAGTGATAGATTCTTACGTTAGCTTGTCGGTGACGAGGCTTATTTTGAAACGGTCTTTGCCTTCTCGTCAGGGTTGACAGGAACGGCCTCAGTGGCGTCCGTATCGGCAGCCGTGGTCTCGGTGTCATCCACCTCGTATTCCACAACGCCGACTACTGCATCGGAGGGAACGACACCGTCACCTGCGCCGAGCTGAGGCATGTCGGCACTCAGTACTGTCCACTCCTCCTCGAGGCCGCTCGGCGGCACGATGAAAGCTCCCAGACGGAATTCCAGCACACCGGGCGATGTGACGGCCGGCATCAGGAAGATGCTGCCGATAAGCTCGCCGGCTTCGGGGGCGTTGACGGGAGTGAATGTAGTCGACGCCTCGTCCTTGCCGAAACTCAGCGTGGCCTCCTCGAACGAGACGTTGACGCGCGGCTTGCCGGCGACGGTCTCGGATTCGGGGTTGTAGGTAAACCACATGACGATGCCGCTGACCGCTTTGCCGGCGGGAACGGCCGTAGGAAGCCCCTTGCGCTCGGTGACCGGCTCGAACTGGCCCAGCAGCACGGGCGACTCGAGAGCACCGGCCGGGACAGGCTTCAGCCACAGCTCCTCGTTGATGGCGAAGGGACGGAATTCGCCGCTGCCGTCGGCCGGGGCGAGCGTATGGTCGTTGAGCAGAGTCTTGTAGGCAGGATTGCCGCGGTATTTGTCATATCGGGCATCGAAGTCCCAGGGCGTTTCGGCACAGGCCGAGAACACCGGACCTGCGGCGGTCATGACGCACAGCGAGTATTCGCGACCGAAAACCGTGTCGCCCTTCGCGCGGTATTTCTGCTCGAAGGTGCTGTCGGCCACGAAGTAGGTCGAGCGCACCACGTCGATCGACGGCAGTACGGCCTCGCTTATGATCTTATCGATCTTCGGCGCGCGTACCGACCGGAAGAGGTTGCTGTTTTGTGCTGCGGCACCCGCGGCTGCGGCGCCTATCGTTGCGGCTATAGCCAGTTGTCGTATTATTCTCATTTATATTAATGTGTAGTTTTGCAGTTGGATATATGTAATTGATATGTCACGGATCAGTACATGGCCGAGAGGGGAACGACTCGCGACTTCCACTTGGCCGAATACGAGCTCTCCCCGGTGCGGGCGCCGAGGCGCTCCTTGCCCGAAATGATGCCGACGACTATGGGCTTGCCGTCGCGCTGCGCGAAGGCGGGACCGCCCGAGTTGCCGTGGTCCACCTCATCGTTGGCCAGCAGGATGATGCCGTCGTAGAGGCCGCTTTGTCCTACCGACGATTCGACATAGTTGGGACTTACGCGGCCGGTGACCGAGTATTCTTCGGTACCAACCGAGCGGGGAAAGCCCAGAATGTGGAGCTTGGTGCCCGCGCCCAGTTCGGCGCTCCAGGGGGCATCGAACTTCAGGCCGCCGCTCTTGCCGGTGGAGAAGTATGCCCAGCCGTCGTCGCCGACAGCCGAGGTGCTGTATTTCACCGGTATCTGGACGTCGTTGCCGTCGCCGTCGGTGATAGTGGTGGTGCCAGTCTCATAGTTCGTGTGGCCGCAGACCCAGATCGACGACGTTGGCGTATAGTCAAATGAGATGCGGTCGCCGGCGCCCGAGACGGCCACGAACTTATATGTGAGCGATTCGGGCTGGAAGTAGTGCAGCGAGTTGAGCGTCGCCACGGTCTCGTCGTCGAAGTCGCCCGGGTGGTTGAAGCCCATGTCGACACAATGTTTGGCCGTCACGAAGCGGCCGTCGTCGAGCAGAAAGCCTGTGCCGGTGAAAGCAAACTGGAATTCATCGTCGAGATAGACGCCTACCATCAGGTAATATACGTTCTTCGACACCTCGGCAAACTCGTCGGGAGTCGGCGCCATGTTACGGCTGATCTGGGCGGCGCGACGCTGGGCGTTCTCGGCCATCTTCTTGATGTTCTGCATCTCGAGCTGCTGGCGGGCGATATTTTCGTTAGTACTGAGCAGCTCTCGGGCGAGAGAGTCGGTCTTTTCGGCATTGTCGCGGTTGTTTTCGATCTCCTCGGCCAGAAGGGCTCCCTGATCCTTGACGTCGTCGGCCACATTCTTGGTGAACACGGCGAGGTAGACGATCGCTGCCACGGCCAGAACGAGCACGCCCGCCATGGCCACCATGCCCCACTTGTAGGGTTTCAGGGCCTGCTGACGGAAAAGATTGAGGCGCTGCGTGAAATTGATCGATCCCATCGACGCCTTTTCGCCCGTGGGAACGATGAAGCGCAGCTTCGGGCCGTTGACCGAAATCTGAATCTCGTCGCCGCTCTGGAGGTACCATTCGGTAGTGACACGTCGTCCGTTGAGCAGCGTGGAGTTGGTCTTGGAGATCTGCACGAGCTTCCAGTTGTCGCCGTCGCGGACTATGGCGGCGTGGCGGCGCGATACGGTCTTGAAATTTTCGTCGAAGCGCACCTGACAGCGCGGGTCGCGGCCGATCTCGATGTTGTCGACGATGATTTTCTGCGCCTCGCCCATCTGGTGGAATTTCGAGGTCACGCAGTGCTCCAGTATGTAATAGCTTTTAGCGCCCGGATTCATCAGCGAGCTGACGCCGGCGCCTACGGTTTTGGAGAACTGACCCGATAGCGGGGTGGTTGCGTTATTTTTTGCCATTTTTCTGTTGTTCGGTGTGATTGGTTTTGAGAAGAGATTGTCAATAGCCTTCGGCACGGAGTTTGACGTCGCCGATCGACAGAATGTCGCCCGGATTGATCACGAGGCCGTCGGTCGACACCTCTGTGGAGTTGACGAAGGTGCCGTTGGTGGAACGTTGCCACCGGCTGCCGCCGGTGTTCATGAGCCACTGGCCGTCGCGCACGACCCATGAGCCGAGCGTATAGTCGAGTTCAAGAGTGCAGTGGCGGCGCGACAGATAGGCCGACTGCGTTTCCTTGATCGATATGTCGTTGTTGACGGCCGGGTCGCGGCGTCCGACGGTAAGCACGGCACAGTCGCCCTTGAGCATGTCGTCGAGACGGTATACGCGGCCGTATTCCTCGCCCTGCATCACGCGAAGCAGCACACCGTTGACCACCTTGCGGCTGAAGTCCTCGTGAGTCTCCACTTCCTGTACCGGGCGGGCGTTGAAAGGACGCGGCACGCAAGCCATCACGTCGGCCGCGCTCTGCAGACGCTTCTGGAAGTTGGGATTGAGACAGCCCTCGAGCAGGGCGATCCACTGCCTGCTGTTGTCGAGATGCCGCAGGGCGTCGCGGTCCCAGTTGCCGGTGCGGCCGCGTTCGAGATAGGGCATCAGGTCGCGTTCGCCCTCGAGCACGCCGAAAGGCAGGCGCCCGCCCGTGAGCAGCTGGTACATCATCACGCCGAACGAGAATATGTCGGTCGTAGGCAGCACCGTGGCGTCGCGCACGGGTTTCACCTGCTCGGGGGGCATGTAGGCGTAGGTGCCGAAGATCTGCTTGGGACGTCCCATCAGATTGCGCTCGGTCATGCGCTTGTTGCGGTCGCCGGCGATGCCGAAGTCGGTCAGGGCAAAGGTGCCGTCGGCCTTCTGCAGCACGTTCTCGGGCTTGAGGTCGCGATGGACTTTCCCGGCCGAGTGCAGCGCGCGCAGGCCGCCGAGGACGTCTACGGCCACCTTGGCGTAGTCGAGCTTGCCGTTGGTGGCCAGGTGTATCAGGTCGCCTCCGGGACAGAATTCCATCACGATGTACGGATTGCCGCCCGCGAAGCCGTGGTCGATCGAATGCACCAGATACGGCGAGTTGATGCGCCCGGTCTCATACTCCATGTCGAAGCGCAGGCTTAGCTGATGGCGTATCTCGGGGTGTACTTCCCACAGGCGCAGCAGCTTCAGGGCATAGCGGGCGCCGTCGGGGCCGCTCACCAGAAAGACGTTGCCGAACGAGCCTTCGCCCAGCGGCTTTTCCACGCGGTACCGCCCGGCGATGGTATCGCCGGGCTGGTAACGCACGCTTTCTATCATTGGTATAGGAGAAGCCATTGATTAATAGGATGATTGGAAAGTTGTCGTCAGAAAAACCCTCCTGCAGGTCAGTCCTCCTGGTCTGACCCGAAGATGAACATACGGTCGCCCATCAGGATGACGTCGCCGTTGCGGAGCTCGGTCTTGCGGCCGGCGCGCACGAAAGTGGTCTGGAAGGTCGACTTGTCCTCGATGAACCACTTGCCGTCCTCATACGATATGCAGGCCTGTTCGCGCGAAGTGATGGTGGAGTTGTTCGGGTCGACTTTTTCGCGGTTGAGACTCACGCTTTCGCCCTCGAAGGCCACTTCAGGCTGGGCGAGCACCTCCTTCTGGCGGGGTACAAGGGTGAGTTTGAATTCATGGATGATGGGCTGCACCAGCGGGTTGACGGTACCGGAGAACTTGCC
>CAJJQT010000052.1 GCA_905193995.1 uncultured Porphyromonadaceae bacterium
ATGTTGGCTCCGTCGCTAAGAGCCTTTGCCGGTTCCGGGTGTGTTTCGATGAACAGGCCGTCGGCTCCGACGGCGATGGCGGCGCGGGCTATGGTCTCGATCATGTCCGGGCGGCCGCCGGTGACGCCTCCGGCGGTGTTGGGCTGCTGCAGAGAGTGAGTCACGTCCATGATGACCGGGCAGCGGCACTCGCGCTGCATCTCCGGGATGCCGCGGAAGTCGACTACCAGATCGCCGTAGCCGAAGGTGGTGCCACGGTCGGTGACCAGCACGCCCTGGTCGCCGCTCTCGCGCACTTTGTCGACGGCGAATTTCATCGACCCGGGCGCCAGGAACTGCCCCTTCTTGATGTTGACGGTCTTGCCGGTGGCTGCGGCTGCCACGAGCAGGTCGGTCTGGCGGCAGAGGAAGGCCGGAATCTGAAGGATGTCGACGAAGTCTGCTGCCATGCGGGCCTCCGGTGCGGCATGGATGTCGGTCACCACGGGCACGCCGACCTGGCGGCGCACCTCGCCGAGGATCTCCAGGGCCTCGAGGTCGCCGATGCCGGTGAAGGAGTCGAGGCGCGATCGGTTGGCCTTGCGGTACGAGCCCTTGAACACGTATGGGATGTCGAGTCTGCGGCAGATCGGTGCGATGTACGAGGCTATGTCGAGGGCCATTTGGCGCCCTTCGATCACGCACGGACCGGCCAGCAGGAAGAAGTTGCCGGTGGCGGAGCTTTTGAGGTATTCGGTGGTTGTCATTGCAGTTTCAGTTGGTTGATGATGTGACAGGTGTCGCAGGCGACGAGGGCGGCCGTCTCGGTGCGCAGGCGGTTGTCGCCCAGGGTCACGGGCTGCCAGCCGCTGTCGAGCGCCAGGCGTATTTCGGTGGGGTCGAAGTCGCCCTCGGGGCCGACCAGTATGGCTGTCGGCTGGCCAGGCACATACTGCCGGGCCAGCAGGCGGCGCGGAATCGTCGGGTCGCAGTAGGCGATGAAGCGTCCTGCCGACTTTTCTTCGGCAATGTAGCGGGCGAAGGGGGTCATCTCGTCGATCTGCGGCAGGATGGCCTTGAGTGACTGCTTCATGGCCGCCACGGCAATCTTGCGCAAGCGGTCGGTGTTGATATTCTTGCGCTCGGAGTGGCGGCACTGCAGCGGAACGATGCGGTCGACGCCGATCTCGACGAGTTTCTCGACGAGCCACTCGATGCGGTCGCTGTTCTTGGTCGGTGCGACAGCCACGGTGATGTCGGCCGGCCATACGCGCGGCATCTTCTCCGAAGCGATGATCTCCACTGCCGCACGGCGCGGGTCCGCGTCGGCCAGGCGGCAACGGTAGAGGTGTCCGCGGCCGTCGACGGCTTCGAGTTCGTCGCCTTCGCGCATCCGCAGCACGCGCACGCAGTGGCCGGAGTCGCTCTCGGGCAGAGTCAGCGATGTCTCTATGTCGGGTGCGTAGAACCGTATCATTGCTCGCCTATAGTAGCGGGATTTTCGTGATCCTCGGCGTCGGCTAGTTCCTTGTCAAATTCTTTGGCGCTGTTGTCGTGGAAGATGAACATGAACAGCACGGCCACGACGAGGGCGTAGGCGGCGAAGATGTACCACGACATGCGCCAGCCGTCGAGCTGCTGCACGGCATCGAGTCCCGGAGCAAAGACTTCTTTGTTGACTACCAGTGTGCCGGCCAGGAAGGTACCCAGCGAGGCGCCGATGCCGTTGGTCATGATCATGAACAGGCCCTGGGCCGACGAGCGCAGCTCGGGCGAAGTCTGCTTGTCGACATAGAGTCCGCCGGAGACGTTGAAGAAGTCGAATGCCACGCCGTAGACTATGCACGACAGGATCAGCAGCCATACGCCCGACGGAGCTGTGTTGCCCAGGCCGAAGAAGCCGAAACGCATCACCCAGGCAAACATCGCCATGAGCATCACGCCCTTGATGCCGAACTTGCGCAGGCACACCGGTATGAGCAGGATGCACAGGGCCTCGCTGCACTGCGACAGCGAGATCAGGAACGTAGGATTGAGCGCGAAGAAGTCGTGGGCATACTGCTCTACGCGGGCGAAGTGGTTGATGAACGTGGTACCGTAGCTGTTAGTGATCTGCAGCGACACGCCTAAGAGCATGCTGAAGATAAAGAAGATGGCCATCTGCTTGTTCTTGAATAGCTTGAATGCCGACAGACCGAGAGCGTCGGCTACCGATCCTCCCGAATTGCGGTTGGTGCCGCAGTCCGGCATCGTCAGCGAGTATATGGCCATGATCAGGCTGATGATACCGCATACGAAGAGCTGCACGTAAGTGTTCTGGATAGTCTGGCCTCCAACGGACACGAAATTGACGAACAGCTCGGCGGCTATGAAGCCCACTGTGCCGAACACGCGGATCGGCGGGAAATCCTTGACTGTGTCGAGTCCGGCCTTGGTCAGGGCGTTGAACGCAACTGAGTTGTTGAGGCCGATCGTAGGCATGAAGAAGGCGACTGACAGCGTGTAGAGCGTGAACAGCGGGCCGAACTGTATGTCGGCGCCGGCGTCCATGGCGTACCAGCCGGCGGCAAACATGAACGCGCCCGCCAGGACATGGCAGAGGCTGAGCATCTTCTGCGCCGGGATGTAGCGATCAGCTATGACGCCCACCAGGCCGGGCATAAACAGCGACACCAGGCCCTGCACGGTGTAGAACCAGAAAATATAGTCGCCAAGCCCCACATTGGTGAGGAATAGTCCGAGGCACACCAGATATGAGCCCCATACGGCGAATTCAAGGAAACTCAGCGCCGACAGGCGCACTTTCAGCATATTCATATTGATATCGGATTTTAAGGATTGTCGTTCTTGATGTCATTGGCCGAGCTTGCGTTTGATGATGCGGCTTATGCGGGCCGCTTCCTCGTACTGTTCCTCGTCGACCAGCCTGGACATCATCTTCTGCAGTTCCTCGACGGCCAGATTCTCGAGTTTGGGCTCGTTGTTGGTCTCGGCCGAGTGGTCGGGGACCTGGCTGTTTTCGTCGGAAGCTACCGTCGGATCGTTCTCGATGATGAAACCTGTCTCGTGCAGGATGGCATTGGTGGTCCAGATGGGCGCGTAGCAGCGCATGGCTATCGCTATGGCGTCGGAGGTGCGGGCGTCGAGCACAATCTGGCGCTCGCCGTCGGTAAAGGTCAGCTCCGACGAGTAGACGCCGTTCTCGAACTTGTAGATGAATACATCCTCGAGCCGGATCCCGAAAGCCTTGGTGAAGTTGACGAACAGGTCGTGGGTGAGCGGGCGCGGCGGAGTAATGCCCTCCATGCGGATGGCGATCGACTGCGCTTCGGGGGCCCCTATCACCACCGGAATGCGGTAAGGACCGTCGTCCTGAGCCAGCAGCAGCGCGTAGGCGCCCGACTGCAGCTGGGTATATGAGATTCCTAAGACTTTGAGCTTTACTCGGTCTTCCATGTCATGTTGTATATTTGGGATGGTTGTGTGTCTGTGTCGCGGCCTGTGATCAGACCCGAGCCGAGGCAGCGATGTCCGTCGGCGTCGTATATGACGGCAAACTGGCCCGGAGCGATGCCCTGGACCTTGCGCTCGCTCTCTATGACGTATCGGCCGCTGCCGTCGAGCCGTGTCAGGCGTGCCGGTATGAATTCGGGCATATGGCGGTTCTTGAACGTCACGGCAGCGCCGTCGCAAGGCTGTCCGGCCCACGGGTCGAGGGTTATGAAGCGCGTTTCTGTCAGGTGTAGCGTGCGGCCGTACTGGCGCTCGGTGCCGTAGCCGCCCGACACGTAGATGACGTTCTGATCTACGTCCTTGTCGACCACGAACCATGGGCCGCCGCTCAGCCCCAATCCCTTGCGCTGGCCGATTGTATGGAACCAGAATCCGCGGTGCTCGCCCAGCACGCGGCCGGTCTCGAGCTCGACGATCTTGCCGGGATGCTCGCCCAGGTGACGGCGTAGAAAGTCGTTGTAATTGATCTTGCCAAGGAAGCAGATGCCCTGGCTGTCCTTGCGACGCGCGTTGGGCAGGCGCGTCTCCAGAGCTATGCGGCGCACCTCGCTCTTGGGGAGGTCGCCGATCGGGAATGTGATGTGGCGCAGCTGTTCGCCGGTGATGCGGGCCAGGAAGTCTGTCTGGTCCTTGACAGGGTCGACAGCCGTCGTGAGCCATTTGCGGCCCTCGGCGTCGGTCTCGGTCGAGGCATAGTGGCCGCTGGCCGTCAGGTCGAACTCATGGCCCCAGCGCTGCTCGAAGAAGCCGAACTTGATGACCAGGTTGCACATCATGTCGGGGTTGGGCGTCAGGCCGGCGCGGACAGTCTGCAGGGCGTATTCCATCACATACTGCCAGTACTCGTCGTGCAGCGGCACTATGTCGAGCGGCAGACCGTAGCGGGCGGCGATCAGACGGCACATCTCGATGTCCTCCTCGTAAGAACAGTCACCGAGACCGTCGTCGCGGCCGATACGTATGTAGAACAGATGCACGTCGTGACCCTGCTCGACAAGCCGGTGAACGGCCACGGCCGAGTCTACGCCTCCCGATATCAGTGCGGCTATTTTCATTCTATGTCGCTGGGGACGGGCATCAGTATCCCGAGTTGGTGCGGAGTGTGGCCAATGCGGCCAGCAGTCCGTCGATGTCGAAGTTCTTGGCCAGCAGCCGGTGGCGCGAGTCAAGCAGATAGAAGTCGGGCGAGCGGCGCAGCGGGAAATATTCGGCTGCGTCGGCCGATGCGCCGTTGATCCAGTCGGTAGGATACGACGTGGCAGCCCCGCGCCATGCATCGCTTGCTTCGGAGGGCTCCAGAGAGATCACTGTCAGCAGTCCCGCCTTGATCAGAGCCGTGGCGTTGATGTCGGCCGACAGCCGGATACGCGCCAGGGCGCAGTTGTCGCATTCGTGGTCGTTGAAGAACAGGACTATGATCTGCGTCCGTGTCTCATCGAGCGAGTGTTTCTCGCCGTCAAGCGTCACATAGTCGAGGTGGTTCACCCGGCCGTTGATGCGCGTGTTGTCCATTATCTGCATCTGCGACTGGAAGCGTGCCTTGTCGGCTCCCTTGATCTTGCCGTGGGTGGCCACGGCCTTGGCGAAGGGATAGTAGATTTCCTCGCTGATGAGCATGGCTGTGTCGCTGTAGCACCAGCCCTCGGCCATACGGGCCAGCCCAAGTGTGTGCGGCCCCGACTTTTTCACGGATTCCAGCAGGCGGTCTATGGCTACGTGCACGCTGTCGGCCGTGGCGTAGGGCATGAATGATATCCAGTCGCCGAACGTGTCGTTGAGCTTATCCTTGGTCGAGAACGCCGACTTGAAGTTGCAGCGGTCCCAGAAGTGGGTAACGAGGTAGTCGCACCGCTCGCCCAGGCTGACCATGTCGTCGGGCGGAACGGGATAGGGGAAAATGTCGCCGTCGGCCGCACGAAGGCCCGCGCAGGCTGTCATGGCCACGATCAGTGAGAGTATCAGTCGTTTCATAAGATTATATTGTCGTGATCGGTTTGTATTTGATTCTCTTGCAAAGTTAGGTAAAAATTTGATAAATCACTATCTTTTTTGATAAAAACGGCCTGCCGCAGCCCGGTGCTGGGTTGCGGCAGGCCGTATGCAGGTTGTGCGGCACGGATCACTTGCGGCGGCGCACCGAGCGGGCCGCGCCTGCCGAGCGCGATGCGGGTGATTCCTTCACGCGCGATGCAGGTCGCTTGTTCGATGCGCGGCGTGCCGAGCGGTTTGCGCGGGCCGGGCGCGCGGTCTGCTCGGCCACCTGGGTCGAGTCGTCGCCGGCCTCAAGTGCGGCGCGCGCGTCGGCGCGGGCCTGCAGTTCGTCGCGGGTGGGAGTCCACAGGTTGTCCTCGAAGTGGTCAAGACGGGCCTGGATGCTGTCGCGGGCGTGCTTGAGGTCCTCCTGATCCGGGTACATCTGCGCCAGCGACTTGTTCTTCAGGTTGCGCGTCTTGTAGATCTCGCCGTCGTACATATTGAGGGTGAAGTAGTCATCGTAGGTGCAGGTGGGCAGATTGTTGTCGTCGTTGACAAAAATCTGTTGCAGTGCCAGGTGCGGCCGCAGGTCATTCATCTGAATCCAGAACATCGGGTAGCGGATGGCTTCGCCGCCGAAGTCGCCCGAGCGGTGCAGCACGGGGCAGATGGCCTCGACGGTCGGACGCAGACGGTTGTTGCGGGTGTCGAATGTCCACTTTTCGATGATGTAGTAGCTGAGCACCTCGTTAGAGGGTACGTCGCTCTCGTCGATGGTGAAGCGCGGATTCTTCTCGCTGGAGCCACGCGCGGGCTCGTAGATGATGTGGAATCGGTCGAGAATATCCTTGACCGGTACCTGATATTTCTCGTTGAATATCTCGCGGCCGTCGAGGTATTCGTAGGCCTTCAGGCTGTTGTCGGCCAGCAGGCGCATGATGATGCGGAACAGATTCTCATGGCCTTCCTCAAGTTCCTCAGGGAAGTAGAGGGGAGCGTTGGCGTCCTTGTCAAGATCGAGTTCGCGGTAGATGATGCGCATCCACTGCACGTCGGCGTCGCTGAGGCCCTGGTTGTCGTAGAGACCCTGCATGCGTTCGGTGACGCCGGTCTGCTGCTGTTGCGCCTGGCGATCGCCGGGGCGGCGGCGCGTGACGGTCGAGCCCGTGGACGTGTCCTGCGCCACGATGGCGGCTCCGGCCGTGGCCAGCACGATGGCTGAAAGTGTATATCTGAGTGCTTTCATAAGCTATGGATGTTTTTAGTTGATGATGACTTCCATGGGCGACAGGTCGCGGGTGATGCCGTCGGGGCCGACTGCCTTGATGCGGGAGATATAGAAGCGCTTGCCGCGCTGCAGGCGCTGGAACGACTGCTTCTGACGCGCCGAGAAGTTCGGCCCGTCGCTGACTTCGGGTATGGCGTTGCCCATCGAGTCGAAGAATACTGTTTCGAAGCTGACTACCTTGAACGGCGTGTTGAGCAGGCCGTCGTCGATAGCCGCCTCAAGTCCCGGAGCTTTCAGCAGCAGCGTCTTGGCGAATGGCTTGCCGCCGCGGTAGCGGTCGGAGTTGCCCTGGGCGTCGGCGAAGGTGATGAAGGGCGTCGGATCGGGAAGCTTGCGCACGCGGAAGGTGGTCTGGGCCATCTGCACCTGCCGGCCGTCCATGTTGGCGGTCACGGTGACTGTGGCGTCCTTGCCTACTGCGGCGGGGCGGGCTACCCAGTGGTCGCCTGAGCGGGTGAGCGAACCGTTCGACATGGTGGCCGAAATGTCGCTCATGGCTACGCCGGGTACGGATATGCTGATCGGGTTGTCGATGCCGCCGTAGAGCACGTTCATCATCGTGGCCGATACGGTGGCCATGGGTTCGATGACCGTGTACGACGACTCGTAGGGGTGGCGGGTGACGGATCCGTCGCCGTGGGTGACTTCGATGAAGCCGCTGTAGGAGAAGGTGCCGGTCTGGGTCGGTGTCAGCTCATAGAGGCCTCGGTCGTTGGCCAGCGGTTTGCCCTGTACGTAGACTGTAGGGCGTGCGGTGGTGTCGACGGCCGCCAGCACTATGTTGGCCGAATACTTGCCGCCGCGCATGACCATGCGCGACTGCGGCATTACGTAGGCCTGCAGTTCGTTGACGCGGACGTCGCCGGCGTCGACCTGCGAGTATATCATCGACAGGGCCTCACCCTCGGCGTAGAGAATGTCGCTCTGCAGCTTGGTAAGCAGGGTCAGGGCTGCCACGACGGGCTGCTGGTCGAACTTGGCTTCCTCCCATGTCTGCGGGGTGAGGGTGCCGGCGCGCTTGACGGGCGCGGTTGACAGCATGTTGGCTATGTTGGCCTGCTTGAGCGAGTCGGGTACGAATGTCGAGATGAAATCGCGGTAGGTGTCTATGCGGTGGCGCAGGCGCTCGCCCGGCGGATTGCCAGGCGCGAGCATCACTACGGCGGCCGCCTCGAGATCCTCGCGGTTGAGCAGGTTGTCGGGGTCGCCCTCGGGGCCGTCGGCTTCGTGTACAATCTCGAGTTTGAGCGAATCGACCAGATTGATTATCTGCTCGGTCGCGAGGCGCACCTGCGTGGCCTTGTCGAGCCAAGCCTGTCCCTTGTCAGGATTGAGGGCGGTGAAGGCTTCGAGCTGCCGGTAGAGGGCCTCGTTGCGCTGCGCCACATTGTCGTTGGTCCGCGACAGGCCCTCGTGGACCTGCGTGAACCCGTCGAGCACATCGCTTGAGACATTCAGCGCCAGCATGGCGGTCAACACGATGTACATCAGGTTGATCATCTTTTGGCGCGGGCTGAGCCTGGAATTATTAGCTCCCATTTATAATCGGTGGTGAGTAGTTCGTTATAATTAGTGATTGCCGCCTTTGTAGGTCGGGGCGACGTTGCCGCTGACGGGCTGTCCGCCGTCGGGCTCCATGGCCATCGGCCGGTACATGTTGACGGTCATGGCGGTGAGCATCTTTTCATATACGCTGTTGAGCTGCTGCAGGTGTCGGGCCATCTTCTCGGTCTCCTCGCAGTAGCGCACGCTGTTCGAGGCACTTTTCTCGTACATGTCGCGGATATCCTTGATGCCGCGGTTGACACGGTCGATGGCGTCGAGCTGCGACGACACGCTCTTGAGCTGTATCTCGTAGATAGTGTTCAGGCCGGTGATGTTGTGGTTAAGGGCCGACATCTGTTCTACATAGCCCTGCGACGAGCGGGTGATGTTCTCTGAATTTTCGGTTATGGCGCGGTACGAGGCGAGGAGGGTATCGCTCACCTGGTTGAGGGCCTCGGTGGTCTGGCGCAGATGCTGCATTTCTTCGGCTATCCCGGCCATGCGGTCGAGATACTGCTGGGTGGCAGAGGTGAGTTCGGCCATGCGCGAGAGCTGGTCGGCTGCGGCTGCCATCTTGGAGATGGCGCCCGAGAGCGAGCGCGAGTCTTCCTCCGACAGGTCTATGCCGTCGGGGATACCTGCGGCGGCGCGGGCCTGTGCGGCCGACGGGCGCGGAGCGTTGACGAAGCGTACCACGTCGCCCTGGCCTTCGGCTGCGTCGGCGGTTTCGGCATCCTCGCCGTCGCCGCCTTCGGTCTCATGGTCCTTGTCGAGATCCGGAAAGACGGTCTCCCACTTGTATTCGCGCGGCGGACGGTCGAAAGCGGTCAGGACGAACATCAGCACCTCGGTGCCCATGCCGAGCGAAAGCAGCATCAACTTGTCAATCTCTTTCGGTGTCAAGTGCATA
>CAJJQT010000053.1 GCA_905193995.1 uncultured Porphyromonadaceae bacterium
ACAGGGCCCAGAGCAACGAGCCTCTGTTCGTAGTCGACGGCATGCCTATCCGAGGCGGTGCATCATCGATGGCCGATATCAACCCTAATGATATCGAATCGATGTCGGTGCTGAAAGGCGCCGCCGCATCGGCCCTCTACGGCCAGGAAGGCTCCAACGGTGTGATCCTGATCACCACCAAGAGCGGCAAGGACGGCAAGGTGACTGTCACCGTCAACGGCGGCTGGGAGCTCTCCCACACCGCCCACATGCCCAAGCTCCAGACCGAGTTCATCGGCGGCAGCAACGGCTTCTACATCACCAACTCCACCGGCGGCTGGGGCCCCCGCATGAACCCTGAAATGGGCGACAAGTACTACGACAACGTAGGCGAATTCCTCGGCACCGGCTTCATGCAGAAGTACGACGTATCCGTATCGGGCGGCAACGAGCTCTTCTCGGCATACGCATCGGCCAACTTCATGGACAACCAGGGCGTCGTGCCCCACGACTACAAGAAGCGCCTCGGCTTCTTCGTCAAGGGCGAGTTCAACCCCTCGTCGACCGTAAAGATCATGCTCTCGACCAACTACATCGACAACACGGCCCGCGGCTTCGGCAACTCGATGTCGACCGTCTACGGCTGGGCCATCAACCGCAATATGGCCGACTACCGCCTGCCCAACGGTCTGCCCAACTGGTCGTGCCGCTACGACGACTGGGAAATCCTCAACGACGGACAGCGCCTCGGCGCAGGCCTCTCGCCCTATTACAGCCGCTACATGGACGGCTCAAAGACCGAAGGCCAGCGCGTGATCGTCAACTCGCTCGTTTCGTGGGAGCCCATCAAGAACCTGACCTTCACCGGCAAATTTGCTTACGATAAGGGCTGGAGCACTTATCAGTCGTGGAGCGTTCCCCGCTACGCACAGGACGAATTCGTATTCGACGACCTCGGCATCTCCGCCGACGGCACCGGTTCGAAGAACGACTGGTACGGCCGCATGGGCGGTTTCAATTTCGATACCTCGCGCTCACAGCGCATCACGGCCCAGTTCCTGGCCAACTACCTCTGGAACATCAACCAGGACTGGAACCTGAACTTCTTCCTCGGCGGTGAATACACCGAAAGCAAGGGTCTTGAAGGCAGCTTCGGCGGCCAGCACTTCCTCCTCGAAGGCGACTTCTACTCGTTCAACAACCTCGATCCCGACATCTTCACCCTCAAGGACAACACTTTCTACCGCAGCAGCCGCAACAAGTACGGCTACTTCGGCGAAATCCGCCTCGACTGGCACAGCGTAGTCCAGCTGTCGGTAACCGGCCGTCTCGACGGTTCGTCGACCCTCCGCCAGACTAACAAGCCCACCTACTTCTATCCTTCGTTCACCGGCGGTGTCATCTTCTCGGAACTCTTCCACCTCTCCGGCCCGGTATTCTCCTACGGCAAGATCCGCGGCAACTACGCCAAGGTTGGTAAAGACTGCATGGCCAACCAGTTCTCGAACAACTACAAGCAGTGGGTCACCATCCCCGACCCCGGCTTCGCTGTCGACCCCGGCATGTCGCGCGCCATCACCCTCGAGCCTGAAATGACCTCGACCTGGGAAATCGGTACTGACCTCCGCTTCTTCAACAACCGCACCCGTCTCGACCTGGCTTACTACAACACGACTGTCGACAACCAGATTGTCCTCGTACGCGTATCGCCTACCTCGGGTACCATTCTCCAGACACGTAACGAAGGTTCGATCGAGAATCAGGGCATCGAGGCTACTCTGAACCAGACCATCATGACCAGCAAGGACTTCGAGTGGACCGCAACCCTGAACTTCTCGATGAACCGCGGCAAGGTGAAAGACCTGCCCGACGACATGAAGTACATCGCCGGCGGTTCGGAGCAGTACAGCGACCTCTACACGACCTGCTACCTCGGTGAGGCCACCACAGGTATCGTCGGTTCGGACTACCTCCGCAACGACAAGAATGAAATCCTCATCGACGAGAACGGCTATCCGCGCATCTCGCCTGAGAAATACATCTACCTCGGCAACCGCGAGCCCGACTGCCTGATCGGTCTCGGCTCGACCCTCAACTACAAGGACCTGTCGCTGTCGTTCCTGTTCGACGGCCGTATCGGCGGCAAGGTGGCCAACATCACCGGCCGCGGCCTGATGAGCAACGGCATGAGCAACTACATCGCCAAGTACCGCAACCACAAGATCATGTTCCACGGCGTGGTTGAGCAGCCCGACGGAACCTACGTTCCCAACAAGAACTCCGTCATCCTCGACCAGCAGACCTACAACAACTACATCGGCAACGTCGGCTCGAACTTCATCGAGGACGGCTCATACCTCCGTCTGAGCTACGTGACCGTAGGCTACGACTTCACCAACCTGATGCGTAAGCTCGGCTCCGGCAACCCGATCAAGACTCTGCGCTGCTCGCTCACCGGCCGCAACCTCTTCCTGCTTACCAAGTACAGCGGATGCGACCCGCAGGTAATGCCCGGCGCAGTCAACGGTTCAGGCGCCATGGGTATCGATACCTACAGCGTGCCCGCCCTGCGCAGCTTTAACTTCAACGTTAACGTAACATTCTAATCAACCGGAAATCATTATGAACAAGATAAAAGCCTTTTCACTGGCTGTACTGACAGGTCTGGCACTGACAGGATGTAACGACGTCCTGGACGACAATGTCAACATCGACCGCGCCCACGCCAACACGGCCGATCTCGGACTTTCGCCCGTCATCTTCTTCGCCAACCAGATCGTATACGACCACGCAGAGTACGGCACATACCTGTCGCAGTGCCTTACCACCATGGGCAAGAACGAACGCGGCGACCGCACCTACAAATACGGCTGGGGCGGATTCCTGATCATGCAGCGCCATCCGCAGTGGCGCCGCCACTACTACGACATCGGCGTCAACGGCAATGAACTGATCGCCAACTCGCGCGCCATCAACTCGCCCAACTACGAGCTCATCGCCCGCACCATCATGCTGATGTCGACCCA
This sequence comes from uncultured Porphyromonadaceae bacterium, assembly GCA_905193995.1. GTDB lineage: Bacteria > Bacteroidota > Bacteroidia > Bacteroidales > Muribaculaceae > CAG-873. The sequence goes on from CAJJQT010000053.1 coordinate 3,006, forward strand.
GCTCACAACCGATGCCTTCGGCGACATGCCCCGCGAGGAAGCCTATCAGAGCAACTCGCCCAAGTACGACACCCAGGCTTCGATCTATGCATGGATGTTCCAGGAGGCAGAAGACCTGCTGGCCATGTACAACGACCCGACAATCGTCAACTCTCCCGACAACCGTGCAATCGACGGCTCACGCGACCGCATCTACGCCGGCGACCTCAACAAATGGAAAGGTCTCGTGCTCGCAGTCAAGGCCCGCCTGCTGCTGCGCAACCTCCCGAACATCGACCGCTCGGCAGCTACCTGCCAGAAGATCATCGCCGCCGCCGACGCAGCCATCGACTGCTGGCGCTCGGGCGACCTCCTCTACGGCCCCTGGTTCGGCAACGAACCCCGTTACAACTTCGACGGCGGCACATACGCCCAGTCGGCATGCTGGGGCCCCGGCGACACCCGCTTCGACACCTGGCAGTCGTATGCCAACAACCTCGACCAGGCTGTTCCCTCGAAATTCTTCATGCAGGATCTCCTGGGCGTAGTCAATCCCGGCGAAGAAATGAAGCAGGGTAAGTGGGACCGCAACCTCGGCTACGGCGCCGACCCGCGTCTCGAACTCCTCTTCGTAGCCAACGAAGGCCCGGTATCGGCCTCGAACGACTTCAAGTCGGTAATGCTCCGCTACGTCGAGAACAACATCGGCGCAGGCCAGGCTTTCAAGCAGGTTCACTTCCCGAACCTCTACGCCGGTGCATATTGCGCCGCTACTGACGCCTACAACGTACTATTCACCATGGAGGAACTCTACTTCATCAAGGCTGAGGCATACTATTGGATGGGCGACAAAGTTACCGCCTGCCATCTGGCCAAGGAAGCCACCGAGTGGAACATCCAGCGTCACCTCGACCGCTATCTGGCCGACAATGAAGGTCTCTACCCCTATACCGACGCAAAGCCCGGCGCATACGGCGAAAAGTGGTGGCCTCTGTACGTCAACGCTTTCCTCAACAACGAGGACGGCCAGGATCCCGACCGCCGCGCCATCCGCGTGACCAAGTGCGAGGAAAACGGCCAGAAGCACTGGTACTTCAACGAATCGACCTTCTCGCTCAGCGACCTGATGATCCAGAAGTACATCGCCATGTACCTGCAGCCCGAACAGTGGACCGACATGCGCCGCTACCACTACTCGAACAACCGCAACAACTACGGTATCGGCGACGCCAACGAAATCGTCTACCCGACCCTCCGCCGCCCCTACAACCTCTACAAGCCTTACTTCGTAGACGGTCTGAGCAACGAAGAGCAGGAGAACACCTGGATTCAGCGTATCAACTACGACCCCGAGACCGAGGAAAAGTACAACCAGAAAGAACTTCAGCGCCTGGGCGCCTCGATGAACCACAAGTGGCTTCTCAAGCCGATGAACTGGGCACAGGACTACGGCGTGCGTACCTCGCTGACTGCTGAATAATCTGAATTATCTCTCAATCAACAAAAACGAAAGACAATATGAAAATTCAATATAAAATAGGACTTCTGGCTCTCGGCGCGCTTGCCACGACATCGTGCGCCCGCCACGACATCATCAACGAAGTCGTAGAAAAAGGTCCTGAGGTTCCGGCAGCATACTGGCAGCTGAACTCGACGGTCTGCAAGGCCGGCGAATCCTTCGGCTTCCAGGGCAAATACTCGGTATCGCCCGGCAAGACGCCCGACCGCAGCGAGGTATGGTATCAGATCGTCCGCGAGGAAGAAGCCTCCGTACTCTCGAAACTCGGTGGCACCGCACTTGGCTACACCCACAAGTCGACCCGCACCGACACCATCCGCTCCTACCAGTCGATGGCCGTGTTCCCCCACGATGCCAACTTCTGGGACGGCCATGAATTCATCATCGACGGCACCGTTCCGGTATCGCGCACTCTCGCTCCCGTGAAGTGGGCCGACATCAAGGACTGGGACGAGGAAAACTTCCAGGCATACTATCCCGAAGGATTCAAGGAAGGCTTCCTGTCGACCGTACTCGGCTACCTGACCGATGCCGCAACCGCTCCGAGCTACTACAACTCGCTCCGCTCGGTCTACATCTCGTACAACTTCACCAACGAGCAGTTTGCTGCCGTAGGTCTGCCCGAGATCGACATGGACCAGCCAGAGGCCGACAAGTCTGACAAGTGGTTCGCCACTACCCAGGCCAGTGAAGACGCCGTAGTGGGCTATTACTACTACACCGTGGAGAACGGACAGAATGTGGTTCACGAGATCAGCATCGAAGAAAACGAGAACTTCACGGCTGCTCCCACCTATCCGGTATACAAGTCGGCTGAATGGGTATTCTGCCGCTACGACGACAACGCCGGCGCGATCGTCTCCAGCGTCCGTACCGAATGGCTGCCCAAATTCCGCACCCTACTCGAGAACATTCCGTTCCAGGACTGGATCTACGACACGGCCAACGCCTGCTACAAGGTAGACTTCTCGCGCAAATACACCCTCAATGCCCAGTTCCGCGTCTATGACATCGAGGGCAACGAAGGCCGCGCTTACGACGTACTGCCCATCACAATTAACTAATGCCAACACCATTGAAAGTCATGAAAATATTCAATAAGATAGCAATGGCCGCCCTGGCCATGTCGGCTCTGACCGCCTGCACCGAGGACTATGTCGACGACGTGCAGCTCGAGGGCGCAGCCGTTGACTTCACCTACAATGTAGACGGCGACGAATATCTGCTCGACTACTACGTAGTGTCGACGGTCAAGTTCAACAATACGTCGGCCAAGACCGGCAGCTTCGTATGGGACTTCGGCGACGGCACCACCTCGACCGAGGCATCCCCGACGCACAAATATGAAGCCGCAGGCAAGTATGAGGTGACCCTGACGCTCGAAGGCGTAGGATCGCGTACCTATCCCCTGCTCATCAACGACATCGCTCCCGTGCTCAGCGTAGCTACTCAGAGCGACGACATCATCGAGTTCAACAAGACCACGATGACGTTCAACATCGAGCTCCCCAACCCCGAGAATCTGCAGACCCGCTACGTGTGGACTTTCCCCGAAGGCACGACCTACGCCGACGGCACTGAAGCCACCGAGTTCATCGGCTACAGCCATGAAGACGGATCTATCGACTATCCGCAGCCTGTGAAGTTCCGCAACATCGGTTCGCAGCGCGTATCGATCGTCACCACATTCGATATCGCCGAAGGCGGCCAGAACCGCCGTCTTGCCGACACGTATCTCAACGTACAGGTCGGCTGCGACAAGCCCGCTTCGACTCTCTACTACGCACAGCGCGGCGGCAACATCAAGGCTATCAAGCTGCTCGACGAGATTCCCCAGGGCACGAAAGTAATGCCTTACGATATGGGCGTTCCCTCGGGTTCGACCGTATTCAATCTGCTCTGCAACAGCACGCCCGGCGTAGCCGACAGCGAGGATCCCGAAGCTCCCGTCGAGGACATCGACTGGATCTACATCCTCGACGCAGGCAAGCAGTACTACTACGTGAACGATGAGAACGGCGTACTCGGCGACGGCACCATGACCGCCATGCGTGCCGACGGCACAGGCGTCAACGTAGTGATCAGCAACGTCGGCGGTGCAGCCTTCAACGACCCCTTCCGCGGCGTCATCAACAACGGGACGATCTATTACTCGGACCGCAACACCGGTTTTACCGCTCTCGACTGCACCACCCGTGGCGCCGTCGAAGGCAAGGGCGACAGCAACCGCCGCACCTCGTACGTGATGACCAACGAAAATACCCCGTTCAAGGATCAGGGCATATCGTGGGGCGCAATCACGAACGGCCTCTACCGCGACCGCAACGGCTGGTGGTGGATCGGCAAGAACTACAACGGCTTCGGCATCTTCCGCTTCCGCGACTCCGATGTTTATGCCACCGAAACCGAGGCCAAGAAGCACGCCCTTCCCTCGGCAGTCATTCTCAGCGGCGAGAAGACCTCGACATTCACCGTCGACGAAGACCGCAACGCCATCTACATCTACCATACGCTGCCCAACCAGGGATTCATGGAATTCCCCCTCGTAGACTATCAGACCGCTTTGACCAGCAAGGACGCAACCTTCACCAAGACTATGGACTGCGCACCTGAGAACACTACCGGCGACGAAGGTCTCTACGTGACCCAGCTTGCTGTCGATCCCGACAACGGACGAGTTTACTTCTGCTACCGTCCCGAAGCCGGCGACGAATCAGGCGTTAAGGCAGGTATCGCCGTCTACGACCCCGCTACGAAGACCATCACCAACTACGGCGAGACCAACGACCTCGCAACCGGCTGCGTGATCAACACCCACAAGACCAAACTCTTCTAATCCAACATAGAAGTTACTTTGCAAAAGGTAACCCCCGGCCGCTTAGCCGCGGGTTACCTTTTGCTTAAATAAGCAGCCTCACAGGCATGCACTTAAAATAAACATACTAAAAATGAAAAGAATCCACAAAATACTGCTCTGCGCGGCCCTGGCCGCAGGCATGGCAGCTCCGCTGACCCGGGCGGCTGATATGCGTGAGCACCGCGCCGTATGGGTCACGCCCTACCTCGGCGAATGGCCCGGCAACGGCGTTACCGCCGCCAACTCAGCCAACTATCTGCGCATACTCAATAACATACTGGACGACATGCAGGCAAGCGGACTCAATGTCATATACTACCATGTGCGCTCGATGTGCGACGCCACATACAAGTCGGCATACGAACCGTGGTCGAAAGGCGTCGGCGGACAGCGCGGCCGCGAACCGGCCTTCGACCCGCTGCAAAAGCTGCTCGAAGGCGCACATGCCCGCGGCATCGAGGTCTACGCATGGTTCAACCCCTACCGCTACTGCGGCGTCTACGACCACGACGACCATCCGCTGAACTATACCAACACGCATCCCGAATGGCTCATCCGTCAGCCCGGCAAGGAGACTATCCTCAACCCGGCACTTGAAGAAGTAAAGCAGCGCATCTGCGACGTCATAGTCGACGTGATCGACAACTACGACGTCGACGGCGTCATCTTCGACGACTATTTCTATTCAAATCCGACTCCCGACAGCTACGACGACGACCTCTACAACGCCGCAAAGGCTGCCGACCCGTCAGTCGGCACCAAGGTGCAGTGGCGCGTGGCCAACGTCAACTCGATGGTGGAGCGCGTTTCGCGCGTGATCAAGGAGCATAAGCCATACATGCCTTTCGGTATCTCGCCGGCCGGCTCGGCGTCGCCCGCCAACGTCCGCGAGGAATACGGCCTCGAACCCTCGCCCGAAGGTGACTGGCAGTACAATGCCATAGCCTCCGACCCGCTGTCGTGGCTCAAGCATCAGTGGGTCGACTTCATCGCGCCTCAGATCTACTGGCCCAACAAGTTCGACACCATGCAGGCCTGGTGGAATGTGGCAGCCCGCAAGTTCGGCCGCCATCTCTATTCGGCAGTGAGCCTCTCGAGCTACCGCAACTACGGAGGATCAGAATTCGCCCGCGAGGTCGAATATGCCCGCGACCTGCTCGCTCCCGGCGAAAGCGGCATCAGCTTCTTCCGCTACAACACCATGAACGACTCGTACATGAAGTACGAGGGCAAAAACGTCACATTCGGCATCTACATGGGCCATACGACCTACGCTACACGCGCCCTGACACCGATCCGCCCGTGGAACAACGTGTACGCCCCCGCTTACACGGCCAACATCCGCCGCGAAGGCAACACTCTGCACTGGGATGCCGTCGAAGGCATGCGCTACACCGTCTACGCATTCGCCGAGGGCGAGGAGCGCCAGCCACACAGCAGCAATCTCGTACAGATATGCTACGGCAACTCGCTCGACATTCCCGCCGACAAAGCAGGATGCACCTTCGGCGTTGCCGTCTACGACCGCTACGGCAACGAATACCCCATGCTGCTCGAAGGCGCTGTCTTGGGTGAAGCCGTGAAGGCCGAGCTGACCTATCCCGCCGAGGGCGAGAAAGCCGCCGACCTATTCGATTTCACATGGAAGGACAACGGCCAGGACAACATCCTCGAGGTTGCGTCCGACGCCGCGTTCACCGACATCATCGCCACCTGCCAGACCCACTGCTCGGCAGTAAACTC
>CAJJQT010000054.1 GCA_905193995.1 uncultured Porphyromonadaceae bacterium
ACAAGAATGACTTTCTTGTTGGCGCCGTTTTTGGTAAAACCGATATTGTTGCGAAGCAGACGGAAGAGCTCGGCGATAGGAGTCGACACGTTGGGACCGACGACGATGGCCTTATCATCCTTGGATGTGTCGGTCGAGATCTCGCCGATAATGGGCACGTTGGTCAGGCGCTGCAGCTCTTCCTGGTCCTTGTAGATCGGGAAGAAGAATCGCTTCAGGAAAATTATGGCCGCCGGGATGGCAAGACCGAGAATGAGTGCCAGGAAGTAGATGACCATTCGGCGCGGGCTTACGGGACCGGTCGAGCTGGGGTCGTCGATCAGACGGGCCGTCGGGGTGGCGAGGGTCTTCTGAAGTGCGATTTCCTCGCGCTTCTGCAGAAGGAAAGTGTAGATGTTGACCTTGACCTGCTGCTCGCGGAAGATCTCCTGGAGGCCCTTGTCGACGGGGGGCAGGGCGGACAGCTGGCTCTGGCTCTGGCCTTCGATGGCAGCCACATTGCGGCGGCGAGCCTGGATTCCGCGCTTGACCGAAGCGACGCTCTGCAGGATGTCGGCCTTGTCGCGTGTGAGTTCCTCCTGAAGCGTGCGCACCAGGGGATTGTCGGGTGTCGAGGTCTCGAGCATACGGGTCAGACGGCTGATCTTCTGGTTGTATTTGACGATCACCTGGTTGAGTGTCGTGTTGGTGGTGACGGCAGGCAGGGGATCGTAGTTGTTGGCCTTGCGGATGGTATTCTCGATGTCGTTGATGATAGTTGCCTCGGCCTCGATCTCGGCGAGCTGGTTCTGGGTCGACTTGGTCGTGGCGAGATTAGTGGTGACCTGCTGCTGGAGGTCAGAGATGTTGTGGGCCTGACGGTAGTCCTGGAGGCGCTGCTCTACGTCGCGCAGCTCGTCGTTGATCATCACAAGTCGGTCAAGGATGAAAGCTTCGGTCTGCAGGGCGGATGCGTTCTTGTCGGCGATGATCTGGCGGTTGTAGAAGTCGACCAGAGTATTGATGACGTCGGTGCCTTCACGCGGAATAGGCGTGTTGTAGCTGATGCGGACGATTGTTGGGGCTTTCTCGGCGAACTCGATATTGAGTGAGCTCGACAGCGTCGAGGCCACGGAGCGCGGGTTGCGCACGATCACCTTCTGAGTGCCTTCGAGCTCGGGGACCTGCTCGACGCGGGTGACTGTCACGGAACCGCATGTCAGGTCGACGGTGCATGGAAGATCGACGGCGTCGAGTTTCTTGTTTTCCTCGATCTCGTTGAAAACAGTGGTAGCCTCAATATCGTACTTGCCCTCTTTCGAACTGTTCGAGACGGTGATAGTAATCGGGTTCTCAAGATCGTTGAGCGCTATCGAATCCATTTCGGCGTCGATGGCACGGTCGTTGTACATCGGAATGTCGCGCAGGTTGCCGACGCGCCAGTAAGAGTAAGCCATACGGAGCGAGTCGACGATCTTGATCACGTTATTGCGTGATTTCAGGATTTCGAGCTCGGTCTCGTCGATGAAGTTCTTCATATTGAGAAGCGGGTTCTCGGGATTGAGTGCAAAGGCTTCTTTCGACTGAGTGCTTTCGTTGTTAAGGTAGATCGATGCATTGACCTGATAGGTCGGCACAATTGTGGCGATGTAGAAATAGGCTCCGATAGCGCAGAGAACGACACTCAGGACAAACCATTTCCAGTTCGCCAGGTAGTCGAGCAGGAGTCCCGTGGTGTCCATGACATCCTCGACGGGACCTTTGTTTTCGCCAACTCTTGATTTGAGTTCGTCTGACATAAGATTAGTTCTGGGTAAGGTTTATGATGCCGATGACAAGCGATGCCAGCGACGAAATGCCGCCTACGAAAGTTATAGTTGCCGATACACCGGGATTGAGCTGCCATGCATTGGCCGCCATGGATTTGTTTGGCGCAACATAGATAATATCGTTCTGCTGGAGGCCGAAATAAGGCGAAAGCAGGAAGTTGCGGTCGTGGATGTCGATTTTGTGGACTTCGCGAGTGCCGTCGCTGTTTGTGCGGTATAGCAGGATGTTCTCGCGGTCGCCCTTTATGTCGAGGTCGCCTGCAAGGGCGATTGCCTCGAAGAAGTTCATTCGTTCGTTATGGCTCTGATAAATGCCGGGGTTCTTCACGGCGCCGGTAACAACGACGCGGAAGTTCATCAGTCGGACCTCAACCTTGGGTTTCTCCTTAATATATTGAGGATATATGGCGTCGGTGATCTCCTGAGCGAGCTCGAGCTTGGTCTTGCCAGCGGCCTTGATGACGCCAATGATGGGGAAGTCGATGGTGCCGTCCTGGTTAATAAGATAATAGTCGGTCGAAACGTCGAGATTCTGAGAGTAGTTGCTGCTTGTCATCGAAGCCCGGCCGATGGTGCCGGTCTCAGTCAGATACATACCTTTGTTGAAAGGTACGACGGATTGCATATCGGTCGAAGTGACCTCGATATTCAGAAGGTCGCCCGGAGCGAGTACGGGGTCGTTGACATGAGAGCTTTCGGAAAGAACCTCGGCGGGAATTGCTTCGGCATCAACAAGATAAGGAACTTTTTTGGATGCACTGCAGCTTGCAAGTGAAATAATGCCAATGCCAATTAGCGCCCTGTATAAAATATTCATTGCTCAATATATGTTGAAAGGTATATGCATAATTCGGCTGCAAATTTAAGCATAAATATGTTAATAAGCAAATAAAATCCATAATGTCTGTAATTCTTGCATAAAATGGTCAAGCAGACAGTAGCCGCACTTGGATTCTGACAAAAAATCATTAACTTTGCGGCAATTAATCATTATCAACAATTATTCTTGCTATGACAAAACAAATGAAACAGCTGCTGAACGACCACGCCTGGGCGCGCTGGACGGCCCTGATACTGGTTGCTTCGATGATGTTCTTCGCCTACATGTTCGTAGACGTGATGTCGCCGCTGAAGTCACTGCTGGAGACGAATCTCCACTGGGACAGCGGCACCTTCGGCACATACGCCGCTTCGGAGTATTTTCTGAATGTCTTCTTCTTTTTCCTGATATTCGCCGGAATCATTCTCGACAAGATGGGTATCCGCTTCACGGGAGTCCTGTCGGCGTCGATGATGGTGATCGGTGCGGGCATAAAGCTGATCGGCATCAGCGACTGGTTCCAGGGAACGGCCCTGTGCGGGTGGCTTGACAGCTGGTGGACGTCGTTCCCGGGTAGCGCCAAGATGGCCTCACTGGGCTTCATGATATTCGGCTGCGGCTGCGAGATGGCCGGCACGACGGTATCGAAAGCTATCGCCAAGTGGTTCAAGGGTAAGGAAATGGCGCTGGCGATGGGCGTCGAGATGTCGATAGCCCGTCTGGGCGTATTCGCCGTGATGTGGACTTCGCCGCTGCTGGCCAATATGTTTGATCAGTCAGTCGTGGCTCCGGTTGCATTCTGCACGCTGCTGCTGCTCATCGGTCTGATATGCTATATCGTATTCACATTCATGGATGTCAAGCTCGACCGGGAACTTGCAGCAAACGGGGAGAAATCGGAAACCACCGACGGGGAGGATGAGGAATTCCATATTTCCGATCTCGGCAAAATCCTGCGCAGCCAGATGTTCTGGCTGGTAGCTCTGCTCTGCGTGCTCTACTACAGCGGCATCTTCCCGTTCCAGCGCTTCGCTCCGAACTACATACAGGAGACGCTCGGAATCGATGCGGAGGCGGCAGCCCGTCTGTTCAGCGTGTTCCCGATACTTGCCATGGTGCTGACGCCGTTCTTAGGTGCGTTCCTCGACTATAAGGGGCGGGGTGCGACGATGCTGATCATCGGCGTGGTCATCATGACTCTATGCCATCTGGGATTCGCGTTCCTGCTGCCGGCGGTGCCGCAGGTATGGATCGCCGTGACGCTGATTCTGATTCTCGGCGTATCGTTCTCGCTGGTGCCGGCCGCCCTGTGGCCGTCGGTCCCCAAGATCATAGACGCCAACATCCTCGGCTCGGCCTACTGCCTGATCTTCTGGATCCAGAACATCGGTCTGTGCCTGGTGCCACTGCTTATCGGCGAGACGCTTGACATCACCGGCGGCTACCGCGTGCCGATGATCATTTTCGCTTCGTTCGGTGTGCTGGCCATCTTCTTCGGGGTATGGCTTAAGATCCTGAATTCGAAACGCGGCTACGGACTTGAAGCGCCCAACGTGAAGAAGAACGTCGAGGCCGAAGAGGCCGAGAGCGAGGCTGTGGATGCGTGATAACGCTTATGACATAAAAAATCCTCCTGACGATCAGATCGTCGGGAGGATTTTTTTGTAGGGACAGGATATATAAGTTTTGTAAGATATATAATTTTCTTCAGTCGTCGATGGCGTCGGGGGAGGCGGTCTTAGGCAGGGTAAAGTGGAGCCAAATGAATCCGATAATGCCAGAGACGAGTGAGCCGATAACGATTCCCAGCTTTGCGTGGTTCAGCAGGTCGAGATCGTGGGCGGTTCCGGAGGCGAAAGAGAGCGTCGCGATGAACAGCGAGACTGTGAATCCGATGCCGCCCAGCATCGAGATCGACGCGAGCATGGACCAGTCGGAGTGGGCGGGTTTAGGTGCGAGTCTGAGCAGGATCGTGAGCCACGAGAACAGGAAGATGCCGGTGAACTTGCCTATGACGAGGCCGAGGATAATAGCCAGTGAAATGCCCTCGACGGCCGATGCCGGATCGAGGTCGAGCAGGAATATGCCGGCGTTGGCGAAGGCAAACAGCGGAATGATGAAATAATTGACAACAGGATGCAGCGTATCCTCGAGGTCCTGAAGAGGCGAGATAACCTTGTCGGAGGCGGATTCGACTTCCTTGAGCCAGTTGAGCTGCTCCTTGGAGAGGATTGTGCGCTCGGTAAGAGTGTCGTCTTCTTCGGCCTCGGCCTTGAAGTGGCTCATAGCCTTGCGAATTTTGCGGATATACTTGCGGGGCTCGAATACAGGTTTGGCCGGGACGCAGAAGGCTACAAGGACGCCGGCGATGGTGGGGTGTATGCCGGAGTTGAGGAACAGGAACCATACTATGCCGCCGAGGACGAAGTAGAACATCTTGCTCTGGATCATCATTACGCCGCCAAGGGCGAGAACGCCGAGGATTATCAGGGCGATCAGCAGCAGGCTGATTTCTATGTGAGTGGAGTAGAAAGCGGCGATTACGATTATGCCGCCGATGTCGTCGACGACGGCGAGAGTGGTCAGGAAGATCTTGAGCGAAAGCGGGACGCGCTTGCCGAGCATAGCGAGCACGCCGAGCGAGAAAGCGATGTCGGTAGCCATCGGTATGGCCGCTCCACCGCTGTAGTCGGTGCCGCGGCTCATGAACCAGAATATGAGCACCGGCATGATCATACCGCCTATGGCGCCCATGATGGGGAGGAGCGCCTGCCGGAACGACGACAGCTCGCCAACGAGGATCTCGCGCTTGATCTCAAGGCCGATGCTGAAGAAGAAAATGGCCATGAGGGCGTCGTTGATGAAGCCGAGGAGGTCCATCGGCCGGCCGGAATGGCTGAAGATGTTGAAGTCGCCGACCTGTAGCCGGACTTCCTGTTCCCAGAAGTCGAAGTAGTAGCCGTTGATGGCCGGAATGTTGGCTACGATCAGCGCCAGGACGGTGGCGGCGATCAGTATGTTGCCGCCGGACGCATAGCGTCGGAGCATCTGTTTGGCTGCATAATAGATGTTCGGAAATCCGCCCTCGGATTCCATGTGTATGGGCGGCATAAAATCTTTGTCGTGTGATGATTCCATAGACAACTAACAAAGGAATTAATATATGTGTTCAAAAAAATCGCCGCACCCTCCGAGGGCTGCGGCTGATTGTGTCAGTCAAGTTTGAGAACGGCCAGGAACGCCTTCTGCGGCACTTCGACCGAACCGATCTGCTTCATGCGTTTCTTGCCCTTCTTCTGCTTCTCGAGCAGTTTGCGCTTACGCGAGATGTCGCCGCCGTAGCATTTGGCGGTGACGTCCTTACGGACGGCCTTGATGGTCTCGCGGGCGATGATCTTGGCGCCGATGGCGGCCTGGATGGCGATGTCGAACTGCTGGCGCGGGATCAGCTCCTTGAGCTTCTCGCACATGCGTCGGCCGAAGGCCAGGGCGTTGTCGGCGTGGGTGAGAGTCGACAGGGCGTCTACGCTCTCGCCGTTGAGCAGGATGTCGAGCTTGACGAGTTTCGACTCGCGGAAGCCCTGCAGATGGTAGTCGAAGGAGGCGTATCCCTTGGAGATGCTCTTGAGCTTGTCGTAGAAGTCGATGACGATTTCGCCCAGGGGCATGTCGAATGTCAGCTCCATGCGGTGGCCGCCCGATATGTAATCCTGGCGTACCAGCTCGCCGCGCTTGCTCAGACATAGCGTCATGATGGGGCCGATGAACTCGGGGGTTGTGATCACCGAAGCGCGGATGTACGGTTCTTCGATCTTGTCGATCAGGGTGATTTCGGGCAGGCCGGAGGGGTTGTGGACTTCGGTCATGTTGCCTTTCTTGTCGTAGACGCGGTATGAGACGTTGGGCACGGTGGTGATGACATCCATGTCGAACTCGCGGCCGAGACGCTCCTGGATGATCTCCATGTGCAGCAGCCCGAGGAAGCCGCAGCGGAACCCGAAGCCGAGGGCGGCCGACGATTCGGGGGTGAAGGTGAGCGAGGCGTCGTTGAGCTGGAGCTTTTCGAGCGATGCGCGCAGGTTCTCGAAGTCCTCGGTCTCGATGGGGTAGACTCCGGCGAAGACCATCGGTTTCACTTCCTGGAAGCCGAGGATGGCCTTGTCGCACGGGCGGTCGACATGGGTGATGGTATCGCCTACCTTCACCTCTCGCGAGTTTTTGATGCCGGAGATGATGTAGCCGACATTGCCGGCCGACAGTTCCCGGCGGGGCGAGAGGTCGAGCTTGAGCACGCCGATTTCGTCGGCGTTGTATTCCTTGCCGGTGGCGACGAATTTGACGAGGTCGCCGGTGCGGATGGTGCCGTTCTCGATCTTGAAGTATGCGATGATGCCGCGGAATGGGTTGAATACCGAGTCGAAGATGAGGGCCTGGAGCGGGGCCGCGGGGTCGCCGGTGGGGGCGGGTACGCGCTCGATGATGGCTTTCAGAATTTCGGGTACGCCGAGGCCGGTCTTGCCGCTGGCGTGGATTATATCGTCGTGGTCGCAACCGAGCAGCTCTACGATCTGGTCCGACACCTCGTCGGGATTGGCCGACTCGAGGTCGCACTTGTTGAGCACGGGGATGATCTCGAGGTTGTTGTCGATGGCCATGTAGAGGTTCGAGATGGTCTGGGCCTGGATGCCCTGAGTGGCGTCGACGACGAGGAGCGCGCCCTCGCAGGCGGCAATGGAGCGAGACACTTCGTATGAGAAGTCGACGTGTCCGGGGGTGTCGATGAGGTTCAGGACGTATTTTTCTCCGCCGAGCTCGTATTCCATCTGTATGGCGTGGCTCTTGATGGTGATGCCGCGCTCGCGCTCGAGGTCCATGTCGTCGAGCACCTGCGCTTCCATGTCCTTCGGGGCCACGGTGCCGGTGAACTCGAGCAGGCGGTCGGCGAGTGTCGATTTGCCGTGGTCGATGTGGGCTATGATGCAGAAGTTGCGTATATTCTTCATTTTGACGGATTCAGTTTACGAGAGTTGTTCATTGTTTTGATGAAAACGCAGCCGAGAGCTTCGGGGCCATGGCAATGGCGCTCAGACGGTGTTCGAGCTCGGTGGACGACAGGCGGGGGGCGAGTTTTCCGCGGTAGGCGATGGATATGTTGCCGGTCTCCTCCGATACGATGACGGCGATGGCGTCGGTGGCCTGGGCAATGCCGAGGGCCGAGCGGTGGCGCAGGCCCATGTATCGGGGCACGTCGCTGTCGTGGCTGACAGGCAGGATGCATCCTGCGGCCTCAAGGCGCCCGTTGGCTATGATCAGGGCGCCGTCGTGGAGGGGTGAGTTCTTGAAGAAGATGTTCTCGATAAGCCGTGTGTTGACGTTGGCGTCGATCATGTCGCCCGTCTTGGCATAGTTGTCGAGCGGCATTGTCTGCTCGATGACGATCAGGGCACCGGTCTTCGACTTCGACATGTTCATGCAGGCGTAAACGACGGGCATGACCCAGGCCGTCTGCTTATTCTCTTCCTCGTCGCGGTGGTGGTGGAACAGCTTGGCCAGGAACCGCCAGCGGCGGTGTGATCCGAGCTCGACGAGGAAGCGCTTTATCTGGTCCTGGAAGAGGATCACGAGGATCAGCAGGCCGATGCTCATGAATTTGTCGAGGATGGTGCCGATCAGGCGCATGGCGAAGATTTCCGAAGCCAGGGCCCATACCACGATGAAAGCCATCACGCCGTAGAATATGTTGAGCGTGCCGGACTCTTTCATGAGCCGGTAGATATAGTAGAGCAGCAGCGCTACGAGTACTATATCAAGAATGTCTTTGATTCCAAGAACAGGCATGGGGGGGGAAGAGCGGGGTTTGTGAGTTCAGAAATTCGGTTTATTGGCGTAGCGCGCCACAGCCTGGTGAATCTTCACGCACTGCACGGCGGCCCGAACGTCGTGAACGCGCAGGATGTCGGCCGAGCGGTCGAGCGCCTGGGTGTTGAGGGCCGTGGTGGCCTCGAGGGCGTCGTCGGGGGTGATTCCGAGCAGGCCGGTGGCCATCGACTTGCGCGAAAGGCCTACGAGGATGGGGCGGTGGAGGAGTTTCAGCAGGTCAAGGTGGGCCAGCAGCTCGTAGTTCTGGTCGATGTTCTTGGCGAAGCCGAAGCCGGGGTCGACGATAATGTCGTTGACGCCGAGCAGCGACAGCTGTCCGAGGCGTTCGCCGATTTCCGAGAGGACTTCGGCGGCGACATTGCCGTAAGTCGCATAATCCTGCATGTCCTCGGGCTTGCCGCGCATATGCTGCAGGATATATGGCACGTTGAGTTCGGCCACGGTCTCGAACATGGCTTCGTCGAGTGTTCCGCCGGATATGTCGTTGACGATGTCGGCGCCGAGCTCGGTGACGGCGCGGCGCGCCACATCGGCGCGGTAAGTGTCGACCGACACGACGGCGCGGTCGCCGCAGACGGCCTTGACGGTGGG
>CAJJQT010000055.1 GCA_905193995.1 uncultured Porphyromonadaceae bacterium
TTACAGTCAGCTCGCCTGTGAGAGAATCCATGATGTAGCCGGCGACACGAACGTCAGCGGCCATCAGCGGATGGTTGCGCACCAGATCGACCGTCTCCGCGACCGCGGCCCGGGTGTCGTCGAAACCATGCAGCCACGAGTCAAGATCTATGCCGCAGTGACGCATAAGAGTTATGTGCTCCTCACTTACACCGCGCTCTTTCATCAGGTGCAGCATCTCCCCGGCATTCATGCCCTGCACGCCGCAGCCCGTGTGACCTATGACCATAATCTCGTTCACACCGAGTTCATACACGGCCACCAGAAGTGATCTCATCGTCGAGTCAAACGGATTGGTGATGGTGCCTCCGGCATTCTTGATTATTTTCACGTCGCCGTTGCGAATGCCCAGGGCTGCGGGCAGAAGCTCCACCAGACGCGTATCCATGCATGTGACTATGGCAATGCGCTTGTCGGGGTACTTGGATGTGGCGAACCGTTCGTAGCCGCGCGAAGCCACAAATTCGCGGTTGTGGCGCAGTATATCTTCAATCATAGCGATAAAATGAATGTTTGCGGCGCTAAGTTACACAAAATTCCGAAAAGAATTGCTAACTTTGCGTCATCAAAACTACTAAACCGAAAGAAATGAAATTACTTGAAGGAAAAACCGCCCTGATCACAGGCGCGGCCCGCGGCATCGGCAAGGCCCTTGCGCTGCGCTTCGCCCAGGAGGGCGCCAACATAGCATTCACCGACCTGGTAATCGACGAAAACGGCAAGGCTACCGAAGCCGAGATCGCCGCTCTCGGCGTCAAAGCCAAGGGGTACGCTTCGAATGCAGCCGATTTCCAGCAGACCCAGGAAGTCGTGAAGCAGGTAAAGGACGACTTCGGTTCGATCGACATTCTGGTCAACAACGCCGGTATAACCAAGGATGGCCTGATGATGCGCATGACCGAGCAGCAGTGGGACGCCGTGATAGCCGTCAACCTCAAGAGCGCGTTCAATTTCATCAACGCCGTTCTGCCCGTCATGCTGCGCCAGCGCTCGGGCTCGATCATCAATATGGCTTCCGTAGTCGGCGTACACGGCAACGCAGGCCAGTCTAACTATGCAGCATCCAAAGCCGGCCTGATCGCTCTAGCCAAGAGCATCGCCCAGGAAGTAGGCTCGCGCGGCATCCGTGCCAACGCCATCGCCCCGGGCTTCATAGAGACTGCCATGACAGCCGCGCTCCCTGACGACGTGCGCGCCGAATGGGTCAAGAAAATTCCCCTGCGCCGCGGCGGCAAGGTCGAGGATATCGCCAACGTGGCCCTGTTCCTCGCTTCGGATCTGTCGTCGTATGTAAGCGGCCAGGTCATCCAGGTCGACGGCGGCATGAACATGTAACATTTCAGCTCGACAGCATACTCAAAGCCTCGGCCCCGGCCGGGGCTTTGTTGTTTGTTGCATTCTTTTAACACTGTGCAACAACGCGTGGAACAGTCATCTGAGCTGCTCAAGAATTTATGTTGTATAACATATTTTTGATTAACAATCTAATTATCCAATGTTTATATTCATAAAATATAAGTTTGTAAAATCGTTTAGCAAAATTTAAGGTTTAAAAAGTTCCACAAAAGAAAGAATTTCCGTACCTTTGAAGTGTTCGCGAAAAGCGTAAACATATATTAACATAACCATGGAGCAAACGTTCATTATCTTAAAACCGTCAGCCATCAAGCGCAGCCTTGTGGGCGACGTCATCACCCGATTCCAGCGCAAGGGTCTTTTCATCAACGGCATCAAGATGATGCAGCTCGACGAGGCAATTCTCCGTCAGCACTACGCACATCTTGTCGACCGTCCCTTCTTCCCGTCGCTGGTTCGATCGATGACCTCGACCCCGGTGATCGTGATGGTACTCGCGGGCAAGGACGTGGTGAACGTAGTGCGCTCGATGGTTGGCGCCACCAATTGTCGTGCCGCCGCGCCAGGCACTATCCGCGGCGACTTCGGCATGTCGGGCCAGGAAAACATCGTGCACGCCTCCGACTCGCCCGAGAATGCGGTAATCGAAATCAACCGCTTCTTCAGCCCCGAGGAACTCTTCAGCTACGATATGCCGACTCAGCCCTCGATCTACGCTCCCGACGAACTGTAACCGACATAAAGCATAAACCAATCTCTCCGAATAAAATGCAGATAAAAATGACACTCTCCAGAAAATTCTCCACAATAGCGGTGCTCGCACTGAGCCTCGGATTCAGCGCCGGCATCGCAGCACAGAACTACCGCCTTCCCGGCCAGCACACCCAGCAGCACGGCGATCTTATCGCAATGCAGGGAACCGGATCGGTCGAAGTCGACAACACCACCAAATACCTTGAAACGCTGTTCGGAGAGGAAGAAGAACCTGAATTCGACATCTACACTGAAGGTTGGAACAGCGGCTTCGTCAACTGCTACAGCGGCGTTGAAGTGCCCCAGACAGCTGTAATCGACGTCCGCAACTTCCACATCCCCCACCCCGGCTACATCACATCGCCCTACGGATACCGTCCGCGCTTCCGCCGCATGCACAAAGGCATCGACATAAAGGCCAACACAGGCGATACAATCCGCGCAGCATTCGACGGCAAAGTACGCCTGACCAAATACGAGGCCCGCGGCTACGGCTACTATGTGGTGATCCGCCACACTAACGATCTGGAGACCGTCTACGGCCACATGACCAAATTCCTCGTCAAACCCGACGAATACGTCCGCGCAGGCGATCCGATCGGTCTGGCAGGCAATACAGGCCGCTCATTCGGCTCGCACCTTCACTTCGAGACCCGCTACATGGGCTACGCCATTAACCCCGCCGCAATCTTCGACTTTCCCAACCAGACAACCCATACCGACTTCTATACATTCGACAAAAACCACTATCAGGAAGCCCGCAACTTCGACCCGCGCGCCAATGAGGCCTACGCCCAGCAGTACCGCGCGACGCACAAAGTTGAATACGGCTCGGCAAGCAGCTCTCGCGGCAGTTCCGCATCGAATGGCGGCGGCTCGAAATACTACACCGTCCGTTCGGGCGACTCGCTCAGCCGCATCGCCTCGCGCAACGGCACCACTGTCCGTAACCTCTGCCGCCTTAACGGCCTGACCACTTCGTCGAAAATCAAGCCCGGACAGAAGATCCGCATTCGCTGAACGAGATAACACACTGATGTATAAATAACGGGAGCTGCCGCGCACGGTTGCTCCCGGTGTTTTTAGGAAACCACGATGACCGCCCGACGAATCATTATCATAGCCCTGGCAACGCTGGCCTGCCTCGTACCCATTGGAGCGAGCGGCATGAACGAAGGCGATTTCGCAAAAATTATAGCCAGATACGACGTCGCCGACACGGTGATGGCGGCTCCCGACGCCGGATCGTTCTGGTCGTTGCTGCAGATGACCGACCCACAGTTCCGCAAGACAGCCAAATCGATGAGCGGCAAGGGCGACAAGGACCTCAAGAGAGTGATGATCTCGACCCTGTCGGCCTGCGACACGTACTTCCGCGAGGTTTCGGTCGACGGCTCACTGTACAGTTTCAGCGAGAGTATCATCGACCGCTCGGGCCTGCGCGGCATCTCACCTACAGCCATCATGAGCGTAACAGACGAATCCGACATCGCGTCGTTCAGTTACCCCAACGGTTATTTTTTCATCACCAAGCCACTCTATGACCTGCTCGGCTGCGACTCAGCGGCCGTGCTGGCGCTCATCTCGGCCGAGGGAGCCCACTATGCCCTGCAGCATGCCTACGCGCATTCGAAATGGGAGAAATCACGCCGCAACAAGCGCCGTTTCTGGCAGATTTTCGGAGCTGCGGCAATCACAGCGGCCGGTATCATCGCAGACCAGGCCACGGACGGTTACTATTCGCCCGCAATCGAACTTGCAGCAATGGCGGCCGTGACGCTCATGGCCATCGACCATTCGCCCCGCTACGGTATGCTCTACACGCCCGAACAAATCTTTCAGGCCGATATCGTCGCATACCGCTATATGGAATGGGCCGGCTACGGAGGCCGCGCATACATCGACGCGTTGCGCCGAGCCGGATTCCACCTCGACGCGTCGAATCCGCAGTCCGATGCGCCTCAGGTGACCGAACGTCTGGCACTTCTCGAGTATCTCGACGCCAATCCGCAGCTGCGCGCCAAAGCCAGGCAGCGCGGTCGGCACCCGAAACCGGTCGCGCCATATCAGACGCTGCTGGCGCCCTCAAACTATCGTTAATCTTTATTTGTTTATCCCTAAAAATTTATACATCAAAGAAGCGAAGAAAAATGAAACGACTTTTACCCGTCTTAACGGTACTTGCGATCATAGCTGCCGCCGGAACCTCATCCTGCAAAAAGGAAGCCGAGACGGACAACTCCACCATAGCTTTCTCGACCATGACCGGCAGCGCCACATACACGTTGCTCAACTCGGCCAAGGATTTCAACCGCGATTCTGATCTCGTGTACTTCGACTCGGCATCGATAGTCATGCCTACGGTCATCTACAATCAGGACATCTCCAAACTTCAGGACACGATCATAGCCGCCGCTTTCGACACCGTCAGCATTGACCATGCCCAGGCTATGAACAGCGCTTTCGTGGCCGCGGCCTCCGAGTCGGGTTACCAGATCGAACCGACGCAGACGCGCCCCGGCCAGCAGTTCTATTCCGACGGGAATACCATCATCTCGGGCGATGTGTTCTCACTCACACCCCACCTGCTCACATACCGTATAAGCAAAGAAATCTATCAGCCCGGCGATGCGCACGGCCTTACCGTCAACCGCTACATAACCTATCTGACTGACAAAGGTTGTCTGATGCCGCTCTCGTATATCTTCACGCCCGAAGGCATAGCCGAGCTGCCCGGAGTGATAGCGTCGCGCGCCAAAGATCTTGCCCGGCAGATAGGCAAGACCGACATCAACTCGCTGCCGGCCAACGACAACTACTACATAGCGCTCGACGGATCGATAGTCTTCGTATACGAGCCGTATGAGGCCGCCAGTTTCTCGCAGGGCGAGATCGCCATACCCTTCTATTCATATCAGCTCCGCGAGTTCATGACAGCCGAAGGCCTGGCGCTCTTCAACCTCGACATCGAGGATCCTGACGACTGATAGCATCAATAATAGAATTAGTAATCTCGCTATGACAAAAACGATCTCTGCGGTTATCGCGACAGCACTGACCGCAGCAATGAGCTTTTCTGCCGACGCACTCAGCGGCAGCTGGCGCGGCACCCTGAATGCCGGGAGGACCGAGCTGCCTATAGTCCTGACTTTCGGCACGGATTCCGTCGGCAAGCCCACCTGCAGCTTCATGTCTCCGATGCAGAGCAAGGAAAGCCTGCCTATGACGGTCGACCACTGTACCGACGACTCGCTGGTGGTGCGGTATCCGAAACTCGGCATCATCTACCGCGCATCGGTCAGCCCTGAACGCATCAGCGGCCGTTTCCGCCAGTTTCTCAGAGGCTTCGACCTGACGCTGACTCCAGAAATACCTCTGAGCGCACGGCGGCCGCAGACACCTGTCGCGCCGTTCCCCTACACGACGGTTGACACGACCTTCACATCGGCCGACGGAACTCTGCTGAGCGGCACCGTCACTCTGCCGGCAGGATTATCAAAGAATATTCCGCTCGTTGTGATGGTCAGCGGAAGCGGGCCCCAGAACCGCGACGAGGAAGTTTTCGAGCACCGGCCATTCGCCGTAATAGCCGACTGGCTGGCGCGCAACGGCGTGGCGTCGCTGCGTTATGACGACCGCGGTACAGCTGGCTCGCAGGGCGACTTCGCCTCATCAACCACATACACATTCCGCGACGACGCCCGAAGCGCCGTAGAGTTTGCCCGCACTCTTCCCGCCATTGGCCGTGTAGGCATACTCGGGCACTCCGAAGGCGGCACTATAGCTCTGATGCTCGCGGCCGACGGTGTCCCGGATTTCACCATATCGCTCGCCGGCATGGCTGTCAGAGCCAGGGAGACGCTGATCGCCCAGAACAGGCACCGCGCCGAGCAGACAGGGCTCGACGAATCCACACGCGAAGGCATGTGCAAGCTCCTTGCCATAATTTTCGATGAAATGGCCGCACAGTATTCGCGCGGTACAGTAGAGGGTATCGACGTCAACGCTATTATCGCCGCCAACAGCATCGAAATTCCGGATAACCTTGCCGCAGAGATAGCGCAGTCGGTGAAACAGCGCACACCGTGGTTCGACTGCTTCCTAACGATAGATCCGGACAGCTTCCTCGGCAGGATAAGCTGTCCGGTGCTGGCGCTGAACGGCGAAAAGGACACACAGGTCAACTGCGACAGCAATCTCAGCGCAATCCGCAATTCCGTGCCGCAGGCAAAGATCATTTCGATGCCCGGCCTGAACCATCTCTTCCAGCATGCCGACACAGGCGACAGCTCCGAATACGGCAGCATCAGCGAGACTATATCGCCCGAGGTGCTCGACATTATCCTGGAATTCTGCCGCCGGTAAAAGGACCATGCAGGACAATAAAAAAATCCGCCTGAGGGCGGATTTTTTATACTTACATGTAATAACGGTCAGTCATCTACGCTTTTGTCCATCGGTATACGGTGTAGAGTCATGAGCTGCTTGCCGTCAGCGTCAAGAAGCATCACCTGATCGCCGCCGCCATTGATTACCGAGGCTGTCTGCTCGAGAGCGACGAGCATTGCTGTTTCCTGCGCTGTGTATGGACAGGCCATGCGGGTTATTCCCATATTACTGAAATCCACAGCATTGCTGCGGCGGTGATCAAGATACATATCGCCGTTAAAGTAGTTGCAGCCGGTATTGCCGTGGAGCTTCAGCTCGGCTACGTCGAAGAAAATGTCGGCCGGAGCCTCAAGTTTCTCAAGCCCGCTGATCGACTTCACCTCCCAGTGGCCGTTCAGGAACGACAGGTCGCCGCGGCGAAGTTTCATCACGCTGCGTCCCTGGGCATCCAGAATATCGATGAACGACTCGGAACCGACAGTGGTGCAGGTGAATTTCGAAGGCTTGTTGTCGGTAATGATCATGTTGATCTCCGTGTCGAATTTCACATCGGCACAGTATTTCATGGTCGACAGGACGCCATAGAACTGCAGCACGTCATCGGAGCTGACGGTATACGAGCCATTGAGCGTGTTGCATCCGTTATTGGCATAGAACTGGCCGGTTTCAGGCACGAAATTGATGTACGGCATATCCTCGTCGCGGTCAATGGGGGTTGAACCGACCTGTACGATGGTCCATTCGCCGGCTATGCGGGACGAAGCCTCCGGTGACTGTTTTTTGTCAGCGGGAGCGGCCGACGGCAGTGTCTGTGTCACGGATGCGGACGAGTTATCGGCTCCGACAGTCGAGGGATATATGACGAGAGTCGCCGACGACCCCCTGACGCCGTCTTCCTTGCCTGATTTGAGAAGCGAGCATCCCGACGCCGTAAGCGCAAGCGCGGAAGCTACTGCTATCGAAGTGATGATCTGTTTCATATCTGTCATGTTTTTTGCTTCAGTCTTATAACACGCGAAGTGCGCCAAAAGTTACCGTCCGCTCGGCAAGAGAATAAAAAACCGGACCGGAGGTCACGCATGAAGTGACTGCCGGTCCGGCATTGTAATCTTTAAGCGGGCGCTGAGGCTTACTTGCGGATACCAAGCTCTTTCTGAGCGATGATGGCGCGGTAGCGGTTGATGTCCTTCTTCATGAGATAGGCGAGAAGACGGCGGCGCTTGCCTACCAGCATCTTAAGAGCGCGCTCTGTAGTATGATCTTTGTGGTTTGACTTCAGATGCTGAGTCAGGTGAGCGATACGGACGGAGAATAATGCTATCTGCGCTTCAGGCGAGCCAGTATCAGTCTTGCTCTTACCGTACTTCTCGAAGATCTGTACTTTTTCTTCAGAATTTAAGTGCATTCTTGAGATGATTTATAAAGTTAATAATATATTGAGTTTATCGGCTGCAAAGGTAGTGAAATAAATTGAAACAGCCGCAAAAAATCCGCAAAAAAATCAGTCGAGGTTCGCGCGGTCCTTCGACGGGTTGCGATAGTAGAGCTTGCCTTCGACATACTCCTGCGTGGCGATCAGGGTGGGCTTGGGCAGCTTCTCGTAGTAGCGCGAGATTTCGATCTGCTCGCGGTTTTCGCTTACCTCCTCGAGATTGTCGTTGAGCGAAGCGAATTCCTGGAGTTTCTTTTCAAGGTCGTGGCGCATTTCGCCGGCGATCTGATTGGCGCGCTTGGCGATAATGCTGACGGTCTCGTAGATATTGCCGGTCGGCTCGGCCATTTCCACCAGGTCGCGGGTGACGGTGTTCAGCGGTGCGTTTGATTTCTTGTAGTCCATTGTTATATTTAGTCGTGAACGTATTTTTGTGCGATTTTGTATATATCCTCAGCTTCGGCACGATTGGGGCTGTCGGGATAGTTGTTGATGAACGAGAAGTATTCGTCGACAACCTCACGGAAGCGGTCGAGCTTGCGCTCGTCGATACTCTGGTCAGCCTCCTGGAAGCGGGCCTTGAGGATGAGAAGTTCGAGATACTCCTTATATTTCGAGTATGGATAGTCGCGGACAGCGTTCTGGGCCACGATGATACAGCTCTCGTAGTTGTTGCCCATATAGTTGCCGAGGTTATAATAGAGCTGCGCGTTCTGCAGCTGTTTGAGTGTCAGCTTGTCCTGAAGCTCGAAGATGGCTGTCTGGGCCATAGGCACCTTGTCGCTGCGGGGAAAGAAGTCGAGGAATGCCTGAAGCTCCTCGATGCCCTGTATGGTAGTCGACTGGTCGAGCTGCGGGTCGGGCGAATCAAGATAGTAGCCGTAACCGCAATAGAAGCGGGCAGGTTCAACATACTTGCCTTTCGGATAGCGGGTATAGTAGCTCTTGAAATAGGCTCCTGAGCTGATATAGTCGCGGTTTTCGTAATTGCTCAGGCCGAGCAGATACAGAGCCTCCTCAGCCTTGTCGGTGCCCTTGAACACTGTGCTACACTCCTTGAAGAGGGTCGCGGCCTGCACGTAGCGCTTCTGGGCGAAGGCCA
>CAJJQT010000056.1 GCA_905193995.1 uncultured Porphyromonadaceae bacterium
GACTCGCAAATGTAAATATTATTGATGAAAATGCCAAAAAATAATTATAATTTTGACAAAAAGAAATCAGGCCGCGCGGAAATCCGTGCGGCCTGATCTGTCGCTGGGGCAGAGTGGGTTACTTGATCTCGATCTTGCGGGCTACGCTGCCGCGCTTCTCGATGTAGATGCCCGGTCCGGGGGTCGCTACCTCAATGCCCTGCAGATTGTAGTACGTGGTCGGGGCGTCGCTGCGGTCGCCGGTGATGTCGCCGATGCCGCCCGACGACTTGGTCGACAGATTGTCGATGAAGAACGCGCCCTTGAGGCACATCGGGCTGTCGGTCTGGTCCATGCGGATGCCCCAGAGCATGTAGGTGTAGCTCGGGTCGAGTTCGGTCAGGTCGACCGTGAAGTGGCGCCAGCCTGTGAAGTCGAGGTCGGTGATCTTGAGCCACTTGATGTCTGTGCCGGAGGTTACTCCGAGATAGACGGGATGGTGGTTGAAGTCGCCGTAGATGAACATGCCGATCTTGTCGTCCGACTGGAGCACCATCTGGTCGTCGCCGGTGTACTGCCACGTCAGCGAGCCGCCGCGGTTATCGGCGAAATTGTAGCTGAAGCGGGCCGACGCCAGGCCGTAGAGCTTGGTGGCGGTGTTGCGCGAGCAGGCGGGGGTGCCGGTGTAGCCGTTCGAGCGGTCGGCCACGAACTGGAACGGTGCGGTCTGCTCGAAGTCGTTGAATATCTCCATCGGCTCGAGGTCTTCGGTGATGTCCGTGGCTCTGAACGAATAGCTCAGCTCGCTGCCCATGGGCAGGGCTTCCATGTCGCGGATCTCGTCGGTGATGCGCAGGGTGTACGTCTCGCCGGGAGTGAACTTGCTGGTCGGGGTGATGACGATGTTGCCGTAGACTTTGCCCAGGGTGTTGAAGCGGCAGTTGTTCTTCACCAGGGGCACTCTGTTGTTCTTCGAGTCGGTGATGGTGATGTGGTCCATGATGCCGGCCGAATTGACTCGGTTGTCAAAGCGCACCTCGATGGCGGGCGAAGCGTAGTATACCTCGCCGTCGGTTGCCGGGAAGTGGTCGAGCACCTCGAGGCGCGAGCGGTCGGCGGTCGAGAATTCATAGGTGATCGGTTGCTGCAGGTTCGGATTGGCGTAGCGGCGGTCGGGATGGCTTACCGTCGTGTTCAGCGTCACCTTGTAGTGCGTGTTGCGCTCGAACGATGTCGTGGGCGTGAATGTGGCCCGGTGGTTGTTGTCGGAGTAGGTAAAGAAGCCTTCGACGGCCGGTTCGATGACCAGCGCCTTCTCGAACGATTCGGTGTCGACATCGGAATTGAAGGTGAACTGGAGCACCGTGGCACACGACAGCGGCTCGGCTATCTGTTCGGCCGTCGGCGTGTAGGATACGACCTCGAGCGGGAACTCGCGGCGCATCGACAGCGGCAGGTCGTTGTAGGTCACTTCGTTGGCCTTGACTTCGACTGCGGCTTCCGACTGATAGTACTCGCCGTGGGTGGTGCGCAGGGTGTACTTGCCCGGAGCGACGTTGCGGAAGACGAACACGCCGTTGTACATATTGTCGGTGGTACGGCGCTGTACGGTGGTGCCCTGAGCGTCGATAAGTTCGATCAGGCAGCCGTTGACGGGCGCGTAGATGTCGCGTCCGTGGCGGGTGAAGGCCACGGGCATGTCCTTCTCGCGCAGGTTGTGGTCGTCGTACACGATGCCGGCGACATTGCCGGTGACGAAGCGGTCCTCGGTGTCGAAGTATTCCATGATGGCGTGGACGAAGTGCCAGGCTTCGAGCCACCAGTAGTCGTCGTTCATCAGACGGTAGGCCTCGGGACGGTGCTCGTGCATGCCGCCCTCGCTCAGGAGGCCGACGACGTAGAGCGTGCGCAGTACGCCCAGGCCGCCCTTCCACATCTTGTCGTAGAATGTGAGGTCACCGGCTATCTGCAGGGGATTGGTCCACACAGGCAGCTGATTGGAGTAGAGAGTCTTGCCGAGGATCTCGCTCAGGGTGATGTTCTCGGGATAGCGGGGCGTGCCGATGACCTGCTCGCGGTAGAGCATCAGCGGATAGTTGACGTCCTCGCCCGCGTTGGAGTGGATCGAGAAGAACAGGTCGGCACCGAACTGGTTGGCCTCTGCGGCGATGCCCGACAGCGAGCGGTCGTCGGCCTCGGTGTTCTTGATTCGCGACAGCATGGGCTTGGCGCCGAGCGAGTCGAGGATATGGTACATGTGCAGCCCCTTGTAGAGGTTGCTCTTCGACTCCCAGTAGCCGAGCGAGTCGTTCTGCTCGA
The DNA here is from genome assembly GCA_905193995.1 of uncultured Porphyromonadaceae bacterium. Taxonomy (GTDB): domain Bacteria; phylum Bacteroidota; class Bacteroidia; order Bacteroidales; family Muribaculaceae; genus CAG-873. Next base: position 2,299 of record CAJJQT010000056.1, read on the forward strand.
AGGGGTAGAGATGGATCGGGCGGTCGTTGCTCGTGTAGCCGCCGTGGCCCGGGTTGATGTAGATTTTCAAGTCGCTCATGCGCTTGGCGTCGGCGCCCTGGAAGGCCGCGAGTATGGCCGCTATAGCAAGAAAAAGTATTTTTTTCATGATGTCAGGGGGTTATTGAGCGTTGATATCGAGAGTGAAGAGGTTGCCGTCGAGGTCGGAGTAGACTACCAGCCCCGAGGGCGAGGCGGTGGCTTCGCTGACCTTGACATCCTCGGGCGTGAGCAGGCGGGTGATGCCGGTGTTGATGTTCACGGCCACAAGGCGCGAGTCCAGGATCACGTAGCCGTCGTCGTGCGACACGACGGCGATGACGGTCGACGGCCCGGCCCAGCTGACGTAGTCGCCTTTCTCAAGGACGCGGCGGGCTTCCGAGCCGTCGGCCTTGCTGATGAACACTCCCTGGAATGGCTCGGAGAACGCCAGGCGCGAGGCGTCGGGCGACAGCGATGCCCACAGGTACGAATGCGCGTCGGCCACCGGGCTCACCCGGGTCACGCGACCGTCGAGGCACACCTCGATTTCTGTAAAATCTGAGCAGGCGTAGGTCTTTTGGTCTGCGATGGCGTTCAGGTTGTCGTTGCGCCGCGAGGGCTTGGCGAGCAGCGTACTGCCGCCCGTACCGAAATCGTACGAGCGCAGGTCGCGGCAGAGCAGCCCGTCGACCATCGTGGCCGTGCGGTAGAATACTGTCGAGCCGTCGGCCGAGAACACGGGCTGGAAGCCGGCCGAAGGCGCTTCATCTATGACTGTGACGCTGCCGTCGGCCAGATCGAGGGCCTTCAGTCCGGTATGGTCTACCGTGGAGTAGAGCAGGACCGATCCGTCGGGCGACAGCACGGGGTGGAATGCCCCTGCCTCGACATTCAGCCGCTGGGGCTGACCCGCCCAGGCGGCCAGCGAGCCGGCCGTCAGGACGAGGGTTGTCAGTTTGCGGAAATTCATTTAGATTCTTTTAGTGTTTGATGATGATTTTCTTGATGATGCTGCTGCCGGCCGTGTTTACGCGGCAGAGATATGTTCCGGCGGCCGTCTCGCTGACGTTGAGCACGTTGCCGTCGGCGCGGGCTACCGTCACACCGCCCGTCGAGAGCAGTTCGACCGAGGTGATGACGCAGTCGGCGTTGGCGATCACGTACTCCGAAGCCGGATTGGGGTACACACTGATGCCGGCGGCCTCGATGTCGGCCACGCCGGCCGGATTCTGGGCCAGGACCTCTCCGAGTTCGAAGTTGCCTTCGACAGAGGCCGGCCCTTCGTTCTGCACGATGCTGATGCCCGTCAGGTCTCCGTAGGCGTCAGCCGTGGCGGGTACTTCTATGTAGCGCCAGCCCAGGAAGTCGAGGTCGGTCACGTGGAGATACGACGTGCTCACGTCGTTGCCCAGCTGCAGGTACAGTCCGTTGCCCGACAGGTCGCCGTAGACATGTACGCCGAAGAGATAGCCCGGCGGCAGGGGATTCGGAAGTTCCTCCGAACTATATGTCCACACGGCCTCGCCGCCGGCGGTTTCATCGAATTTATACGTGAATGCCACGCAGGGATCGTCGCCGAGCTTCTGCTTGGTGTCCGCGGCCACTTTGTGGCTTGTGACGTGGCTCGAGGCGCTCTCGTCGAACGTGAACCGCGCGGCGTCCGTCATCGGCTGGTAGAGCGGCAGAGTCTTGGGCGCGCCGGCGTCCTCGGCGGTGAACGATACCGTCACGGGCGCCTTGATGGTGATGCCGTCTTTGTCGGCGATGGATCCCGAGAAGGTGACGGTGTAGCGCTCGCCCACGGTCAGATCGCCCGAGAATGGCAGGCGTATGAAGCCGAAGCGCGACTTGGTGTTCGACACTTTCTTGCCGCGGAGGTTGAAGGCCACGCTGTTGCCCTTGGAGTCTACGCACGTGATCTGCTGGCCTACAGAGCTGGATTCGGGCAGCTTGTCAAAGCGCATCTCGACGGCCGCTCCGTGGTAGTGCATCGTGTCGTCTTCCTTCGGGAACTGGCCGATGACTTCCATGAAGTTGCGGTCGGTGGTGGCGAAGGTGAATTCAAGCGGCTCCTTCAGGTTCATCCCCCCGGCGTGCTTTGCGTCGGTCGACAGGCGCACGGTGTAGCGCGTACTGATATCGTAGGGGAGGTCGGGCGTGAAGGTCATCGTGTAGTTGAGATCGCTCCAGCTGAACGTGCCTGCGACGGCGGGTTCGATGCTGAACGCCTTCTCGGTGGCCTCGGTGTCCATGTCCCACGAAAAATTGATCACGACCGGAGTGTTGCACAGCAGGGCCTCGTCGCCTTCGTGCCACAGCGGCGTGTAGCCGGTGACCGTCGGCGGAGTGTCGCGGATGCGCAGCATCTCCAGCGTGCGGTAGGTGATCTGGTCGGCTGCCACCTCGATGTCGGCTTCGGCCGGATAGTGGGTCGGAGCCGTCACTTTCAGGTGATATTTGCCCGGCTCCACGTCGCGGAAGGCGTAGAAGCCGTTGATGTTGACCGGATCGGTCACATAAGTGGCTTTAAGTGTGCCGGAGGCGTCGTAGAGCTCGACGGTGGCGTTCTGCACGGTGGCTGTCTTGTCGTCGCCGTGCATGATGTAGTCGCCCGAGCGAGGCAGGCGCGTGTCCTTGACCAGGCCGCCTATCTGCCCGACGCTTTCGCCGGGAATCTTGAAATACTCGTCGACGGCGCGGCGGAAGTGCCATGCCTCCAGGCGGCAGAAGTCCTCACTCATCAGGCGGTAGGTCTCGGGAATATAGTCGTGGAACGAGCCCTCCGACAGCATGCCCGTGACCGTCAGGTTGCGCAGCACGCCGAGGCCTACTTTGTAGCCCCAGTTGTAGAAGTCCCAGTCGCCGCGGATATTCAGGCTCGGATCCGTCCAGTACGTGGCCTTGTTCTCGAGCAGGTGCTTGTTGAGTATGCCGGCTATGACGCGGTCTTCGGGATTGTCGGCCGCGTTGTCCCAGCCGCGGTAGAGCATCAGCGGGAAGTTGGCGCGGATCGATGTGCCGGTGGCGTTGGAGTGGATCGAGAAGAAGAGGTCGGCATGGGCGTCGTTGGCCATGCGCGATATGGTCGACAGGCCCAGGTCGTCGTCCTCGGTGTTGGTGGTGCGCGACATTTTCACGCGGTAGCCCTTGGCTTCGAGCATGGTGCGCAGCCACAGACCCTTGGTGAGGTTGGAGTTCGACTCCCAGTACCCGTTGGGATCGCCCTGCTTGTATGGCTCGATCACCACGTTGCGGTCGTTGCTCTCGTGGCCGCCGTGGCCGGGGTTGATGAAGATCAGATAGTCGGATGCCGACTGTGCCTGCGCTGCCATGGCTATGATGCCGGCTGCGGCAGCTGCTGTAAGTTTGCGTTTCATGTCCGGTATCATTTGAGCGTTGCGGTGACTTGGTATAGATAGCCGTCGATGGTCGAGTAGACGATGCGGCCCGCGGCGATCGATGCCGCGGGGGTGAACGTCATGCTCTCCGGACGGGTGATCTCCTGTACGGCCGAGCCGTCGGCCTTCACGAGCACGATCTGCGACGAGCGGAACTGGTGGCCGTCGTCGGTCGATTTCTGAGCCACGATGCAGTCGTTGCCGAACCATACGGGGGCCTCATAGTTGCCGGCGAAGCTCACCACACGCCCCTCGAGGTCGGTGATGTAGACGCCCTTGCCCGCGGCCACGAACATGGCTTTCGTCCCGTCGGGCGACAGCGATGCCCACAGGTAGGCCGCGGCCTCGACGGGGCTGTAGCCCTGCTCCCGGCCGCCGGAGGTGATGTAGAGGGTCGCGTCCTCGGTGCGCACCGCCGCGTCGCCGCTGCGGTAGCGCACGGCCGGGGCGCGGCGCGAGGCCGGAGCCAGCGTGCTCACGGCCTGTGTCGCGATGTCGTAGTGGCACAGGGTCCGCAGGCAGCCGCCCTGGCGGCCGGTTGTCTGCGTGGTGAATGTCACGCCCAGACCGTCTGCATCGAAGCTGGCGTCGTAGCCCGAGCGCCCTTCGGCCGACACGGTGACGGTGGCGTTGAGGTTGAAGTCGTACATGCGCAGGTTGGAATAGTCGGCGTCGGAGAAGAGAAGCCGTGAGCCGTCGGGGCTGAGCACCGGATTGTAGAGATTGCTCTGGGTGCCCCGCAGCAGCGGTTCGGCGGCCGATATGTCGGCTATCTGGGCATTCGCGGCCGTCAGCGCGCACAGCGCTGCCAGCCCGGCTATAAGTCGTTTCATAATAGTCGTGCGGTTTAAGATTGTGGAGTTCAGCGTACGATCATGACTGCCGAGCGCGGACCTGCGGCCGTAGCGGCTGCCACCACGTACGTGCCCGCTGCCGGTGCCTCGATCACGGCACTGTCCGTGCCGTCGGCTTCATACTGGCCCACCAGGGCGCCCGAGATGCTGTAGACGGCTACCGACGTGATGCCGGGTGCCTTGACAGTGACGGATGTGCCTGCCTGGGCCGGATTGCCGCAGATGAGCAGGCGTGCCGATGCCGGATCGGCCACGGCTACCGACTGTACGCCGTCGAAGTTCTTGTAGCGGCCGAAGACGCCCTCGAGCTTGAAGGTCTGCGCGCCGGTGTTGGTCGGCAGCGTCTCGAAGATGTAGCGCACGCGGCGCAGCTGGATGGGGTAGGAAGCTATGTCCGACAGGTCGGCCTGCTTCTCTATCTCGAGGTCTACGGTATGTTCTGTGCCGGCGGCCCAGCTTGCGGCCGGGGTGATCTTGTAGCTTATCGGACGTGCGGCCGAGGCGGGCAGCACTTCGATGGAGAGCTCGGCTATGGGTATGCTCGATGTGAAGGTAGTGTAGCCGCCGTCGGGCAGCGAGAAGTAGTCTTCGGTCTTCTGCGACAGGTCTATGTGGCCTGCCGTCTTCTTGCCGAACGAGTAGCTGACGGTGCCGTCCTCGGCCATCGCTACGTTGGTCATGCCCGAGGCGCCCCGGACGGTCCATGCCTGGTTGGGGCAGAATAGCATCGACTCGGCTTTGGCCGTCTCGACGGTGACGGTGCTCTGCGTGGTCACGCCGCCGATGGTGCCCGTGATGACGGTGGTGCCGTCGGCGATGCCGCGCAGCACGCCGTCGGCGTCGATCGACGCGATTTCAGGATTCTCTACCGTCCACTCCAGGTGCGACGGATCGTAGGTGTAGGTCTTGCCCTCGGTGACGGCGTTCACTTCCAGCGGATAGGCGCGGAAGGTGTCGATCAGGATGCTTGCCGTGCGCATGGCTACCTGGGCGTTGATGATCTCGATTTCCTTCGTCACCGACACGTCGCCGCAGTGTGCGGTCAGTGTCCCCTTGCCGGCGGTCGATCCCGCCGTGAATACGTTGCCCTCGCACTGGCCGATGCCTTCCGAGCAGCTGTAGGTCACGTCCTTGTAGTCGTAGTCGATCACGGCGCCGTACTTGTTGTAGGCGATCACCCGCGGCGAGCCTGATGCGAAGATGGGCTGTTCGAGCGTGTGCTCGTAGAATTCGAGTCGCGCCACGGTGTTGTCGTCCTCGGGTGCTATCGAGTATACCATCCAGCCGTTGGCCACGGCGCGCGGCGATGCCTCGGTGGTCTTGTTGACGATCGCGTCGTCGATCATCATTTCGGCCGAGCCGCCGCCGTCGAATGCCGCCATGTTCCAGCAGCCCAGGTGCTTGGCGATCGTGCACATCAGGTCGGTGCCGCAGCCTTTCGAGGTGCCGTACACCGGGTCGGTCGACTTGTCGATCACGATGATGTAGAGGGTCTTGCCGTCGGCCGAGGTGCCGTAGCCCGTGCGCGAGTACACCTGCGAGTTGTATGCCTCGTTGAAGTTGTGCTCCGTGAGCTCGCCGTTGCGCAGCGTCAGGGCGTTGCCGCCGATGGCGTTCTCCAGCAGCGGCGTCACGGGATTTTCATTCGGGTTGAAGGTCCACGTGTACTTCAGCGTCACCTTGTCGCCGGCGGCGAGCTGGGCCAGCAGGGCGCGGTTGTCGCCGCGGCCTACCAGGGCCAGGTCATGGTCGCCAAGGGTACCGCGGCCTGCGTCGGCGCGCACTTCTTTCACCACGAAGGTCATGTCCTGGCCGCTCAGCCACTGCTGACCCTCGTCGAAGTCGAGGATCACCTCCGTGGCGTCGTTGAGTTCTTCGATGTAGTAGTTGCCGTTGGAGTTGATGGGCATGAACTTGGTCGTGGCCCCGTAGTGGCTGTTGTACATGCCGATCTCATCGCTCCACACGCCCTTGTTGCACTGGTGTACTTCGGCCGAGCCGATCTTGTCGTTCGATATACGGATCGACGCCGTGCAGTAGTCTATGTAGAGGGTCTTGTCGTACGACACGCTGACGATGCCCGTCCGCATCGTGCCGCCGTCCCACTGGTCGCGGTGCTGGTTGCTCTCGGTGATCATCTTGCCGTTGCGCAGCGACACGTTGCGGGTGATGCCCGTCCAGATCTGGCCTTCGGGCTGCGAGCCTACGACCCAGAAGTTGGCGTTGGCCGCGGCGATGGGGCGGTGCCCTTCGCTCGACTGGCGGCGGGCCGCCGTGACCAGTCCCTCGGTGCCGCGCGACGATTCCTTGGCTACCGTGGTCTCGATGCGGTTGTAGGGGTTGGTGAGGTCAACCATCACCACGTTGGCGTTCAGGGGATATTCGGGCAGCCGAAGGCGCAGGTAAGTGGTGCCGGGACCGATCTCGCGTTTGCAGTCGCTTGAGCCACAGATATTTGATTT